>NZ_QQAY01000003.1:0-300000 GCF_003350505.1 Falsibacillus pallidus | reverse complement strand
TTTATACCGATTCCTTTAATTTACGATTGAAGATGGATACGTCCCATCTTGCCGAAAAAATCGAGAATGGCGGCGGCATCAATAAACTGGATAAAAAGCAATTGGAATTCAGCAGCGATTTATTATCTGTGAGAATCACGGTCTTTAACAAAAATGGGGATAAGCTCTTTGACAGCGGTAGCGCACGCGATAGGGAAATACGGACTTTTTTTAATTCAATTAAAAGCCAGGACTTCCTTGGCCAGCATGTGCAGGGGGCATCCGATGAAACTCAATATTACTGGGAGTCTGTAAAATCCCCTGGCAACTCCCTGGATGGCATCGTCATTGTCAGTACGAAGCTGACACAATTGAAGGAAGTCTATGGCCAAATTTGGCTGATTTTAGCCCTTTCCCTCGGTTTTGCCCTTGCTGTCATCATCCTGCTTGGAACATGGATCATGACGAGCTATACAAAACCGATTGAATCTGCAACGAATGTCGCCATTGAACTTTCCAAGGGGAACTATAGAGCCAGGACATTTGAGAGGCAAATGAATGAAACAGGCATGCTCAGTTCCGCAATCAACAAACTTGCAAGAAATCTGCAGGAAATGGATATGTCGCAGGAAATGCAGAAGGACAGATTGAGTACGCTGATTGAAAATATGGGAAGCGGGCTCATTTTGATCGATAGCCGTGGATATATCACGATGTCCAATAAAATCTATCAAGATCTTTTTTCGCTTGATTCTGATGACTTTATGTTCAAGCCTTATTATGAAGTGATCAAATTCAAAGAGATCGTCAGGCTGGTGGAAGAGATCTTTATCACGGAGATGAATGTCCGGAGACAGCTCGTCCTCTCCTTAAATATCGAACGCAAGCATTTTGAGATATATGGAGCTCCCATCATCGGTAATCATGATGAATGGAACGGGATCCTTCTCGTGTTCCACGATATTACCGATTTGAAAAAGCTTGAGCAGATGAGGAAGGACTTTGTCGCTAACGTGTCCCATGAATTAAAGACACCCATCACTTCCATTAAAGGGTTCTCTGAAACGCTGTTGGATGGTGCCATGAATGATCAGGATACTCTGAAATCATTCTTAACCATCATCTTAAATGAAAGCGACCGGCTCCAGACATTGATTAAGGATTTGCTGGACCTTTCGAAAATTGAACAGCAAGGATTCAAACTGAATCTCCAATTATTTGATTTAACCAATATGATGGAAGAAGTAATGGCGATTCTTTCCAGCAAGGCGGAAGATAAGAAAGTTTCGTTGTCCTTCTCTTCAGATAAGAATATCGAGATGGAGGGGGACCACTTCCGCCTTAAGCAAGTATTCATCAATCTGATTAATAATGCCATTATGTACACCCCGCCAGAGGGGAGCATCCATGTGGGGATTTCTGATCTTGGGTCAAAATTAAAAGTGGAGATTGCTGATACAGGCATTGGGATTGAGCAAGAAGAGATACCAAGAATATTCGAAAGGTTTTATCGAGTGGATAAAGCAAGAAGCAGAAATTCAGGCGGGACCGGCCTTGGCCTAGCCATCGTGAAGCATTTAATTGAGGCTCATAAGGGATATATTTCAGTAAAAAGCAAAAAAAATGAAGGCACTGTGTTTTCCGTCATCTTATACAAAGAATTTCCAGAAAACAAGAATTCTTAAAAAAGATGTCAAGTATTATCAGCTTTACAGATTCTTTACAATCCGTTTATTTGAGCTTAATAAAGAGCTGATAATATCATAAGTGAAAACCCCTTCATCAAAGGAACCGAAAAAGGTGTGAACATACCCCGTTCACGCCTTTTTCATTTTTTTATGATAATAATCATCATATTATTGGAACTTTCCTCATCTACATACGTATATCCATTTGAACATCATGTAGGGGGGAAGAATCTGATGAGCCTAAAGAGAATTTATACGCTTGCAGGATTGGCAGCAGCCATTATTTTGCTTGGTATTGTCTTATTCACTTCATGGTATACCGTGGATGAATCTGATCAAGCTGTGATTTTAACATTTGGAAAAGCGGAAGACACAATCGTAGAGCCCGGGCTTCATTTCAAAATGCCATGGCCGATACAATCAGTTGAAAAATTATCAAAAGAAACATTCAGTCTTCAGTTTGGCTATGAAGAAAAAGATGGGGTAGTCAAAGAACACCGAAATGATACGAAGATGATCACCGGGGATGAAAATATTGTTTTGGCCGATCTGGTTGTCCAATGGAAGATCAGCAACCCGAAAAAATATCTTTTTAATTCCGATAAACCGAAGGAATTATTGTATGATTCCACATCCGCTTCTTTAAGGAGTGTCATAGGCAGCTCTAAAATTGATGATGCCCTAACTTCAGGAAAAGCGGAAATTGAAGGGAAAGTCCGGGATTCATTGGCCTCCTTGATTAAGAAATATGATTTGGGAATCTCTATTCTCGCCGTTAAGCTACAGGATGTAGAATTGCCGAATCAAGAGGTAAGAAAAGCATTTACAAATGTAACAGATGCAAGAGAAACGATGAATACAAAAATCAATGAAGCCAAAAAGTACCGCAATAAAGCCATTAATGAGGCTCAAGGGGAAAAGGATGCCATCAAGTCAAAAGCGATTGGGGATAAAACCGCACGCATCCAGACAGCCCGCGGGGACGTTGCTTTATTCAATAAGCTTTTTGAACAGTATAAAACAAATCCTGAAATAACGAAGGATCGTCTCGTCATAGAAACGCTCGAAAAAGTACTCCCAAATGCCGAAATCTATATTATGAATGATGAAGGCAGTACAATGAAATATCTGCCAATCAAACCTATCGAGAAAGAAGTCCCTAAAGTTTCAGAGGAAGGGAGCGGAACACCATAATGGATGATCAAACAATCATGAATAGAAACGAAAGCCAGAAGACCGGGATGGAATGGAGAAAATATGTGAAATCCGGCTTGCTGCTGCTCCTTTTCATTGTCATACTGGGCATTCTCTTTGCAAATGTATTCATTGTAAAAGAAGGAGAATACAAGGTTGTCAGACAGTTTGGGGAAGTAGTGAGAATAGAAGACGCTCCAGGGATCAAATTCAAAATTCCATTTGTGCAAAGTGTTTCTACTTTGCCGAAATATCAAATGTCCTATGATGTTTCAGAAGCGGAGATCAATACAAAAGATAAAAAGAGGATGATCATCGACAACTATGCCGTATGGAAGATTGTCGATCCGAAAATGATGATTACGAATGCCCGCTCTGTCATCGGAGCTGAGACAAGGATGGAAGAATTCATTTATTCAGTTGTCCGTGCAGAATTGGGACAGTTGAACTATGATGAAATCATCAATGATGAGAACTCCTCAAGAGGAAGCCTGAATGATCGTGTGACAGAAAAAGTGAATGAGCTTTTGAAAAACGATCATTATGGAATCAGGGTGACGGACGTACGGATGAAAAGAACGGACCTTCCGAATGAAAATGAAAAATCTGTCTATACCCGGATGATTTCTGAACGTGAATCAAAAGCACAGGAATATCTGTCCCAGGGCGATGCTCAGAAAAACCGCATCATTGCTGAGACGGACAGGGAAGTGAAGGAGCTTATTTCCAAAGCAAACGCAGATGCAGAAGTGGTGAGAGGTGAAGGAGAAGGGGAAGCAGCTAAGATCTATAATCAATCCTTCTCAAAAGATCCTGAGTTCTATCAATTATTCAGGACCCTGGAATCGTACAAAAAAACCATCAACGAAAAGACTGTCATCGTCCTTCCTGCTGATTCGCCTTATGCACGGATGCTGCAGGGGTATTCCAATTAACAATCAATAAGCCGCTATTTTCCTTTTCTTTATTGAACATGATAAAATAAAGATGGGAAATTAACGGCTTTTTTTATTATTACAACTCCAATATACGGGAGGTAGTTTATTTGAGTAAAACGAAAAAGAAACTTGTATTGATTGACGGAAACAGCATTGCCTATCGTGCTTTTTTTGCACTTCCGCTACTGAATAACGATAAAGGAATACATACGAACGCAGTGTACGGCTTTACGATGATGCTTCAGCGAATTTTAGATGAGGAAAAACCTACCCATTTGCTGGTTGCCTTTGATGCAGGAAAAACAACTTTCAGGCATAAAACGTTCACAGAATATAAAGGCGGTAGGCAAAAGACCCCTCCTGAACTATCTGAACAATTCCCATTCATCCGCGAATTGTTGGATGCCTATCAAATCAAACGATATGAACTTGAAAATTATGAGGCTGATGATATCATCGGCACACTTTCCCTTCAAGCTGAAAAAGACGGCTTTGATGTGAAGGTCATATCTGGAGATAAAGACTTGACTCAGTTAAGTTCAGACAAAACTACCGTTGCCATAACCAAAAAGGGAATTACTGAGATAGAAGAATATACACCGGAACACATTAAAGAAAAATATGGACTGTCTCCTCACCAAATCATTGATATGAAAGGATTGATGGGGGATTCATCAGACAACATCCCAGGGGTGCCGGGTGTTGGTGAAAAAACAGCAATCAAGCTTTTGGTCCAATTTGATTCACTTGAAAAAGTATTGGACTCCATTGATGAAGTGAGCGGCAAGAAGCTTAAGGAAAAACTGGAAGAATTCAAGGACCAGGCCATCATGAGCAAGGAGCTTGCAACGATTACAAGGGAAGCGCCTGTCGAATTGTCCGTTTCAGACCTTCAATATGATGAATGGAATGTGGACAAGGTCGTATCCATTTATAAAGAATTGGGTTTCAATACCCTTCTTGAAAAAATGGGAACAGCAGGGGAAGCTGTACAAGAAGAAATCAAGGATCTCTCATTTGAAATCGTAAAAGACCTGGGAGAGGACCACTTGACAGACCGTGCAGCCCTGTATGTTGAAATCCTTGAAGATAACTATCAGCATGGCCAAATCATCGGGCTTGGGTTAAGCAATAAAAACGGGAATTATTTCATTTCTGCTGAAACCGCCCTGCAATCAGAAAAATTCAAAGATTGGGCTAAAGATGAAAAGAAGCTTAAACAGGTTTATGATGCGAAAAAATCAGCCGTCTCCCTCAAGCTAAAAGGGGTTGAATTGAACGGGATTGATTTTGACCTGCTGATTGCTTCCTATATCTTGAATCCTTCTGAATCTGCAGATGATTTTGCTTCAGTTGCCAAGCGTCATGGCTTCCATGATATCCAATCGGATGAAGCTGTCTATGGAAAAGGGGCAAAGAGAAAGGTCCCTGAAGAAGTGGAAACCGCTGAGCATATTGCCAGAAAAGCTGCAGGACTTTCAGCTGTTGCTGATAAATGCGAGGAAGAATTGAAGCAGAATGAACAATTTGAATTATTTACAGAGTTAGAATTGCCTCTATCCCTTATCCTGGCAGAAATGGAGGCCAAAGGCGTTTCAGTGGATGTTGACCGGTTGAAAGATATGGGAGATGACCTGCGCACGAGGCTTAAACAAATAGAAGAAGAGATTTTTCGAATGGCTGGGGAAGAGTTCAATATCAACTCCCCAAAACAATTGGGCGTTGTATTGTTCGAAAAAATGGGTCTGCCAGTCATCAAGAAAACGAAAACCGGTTATTCCACTTCTGCAGATGTGCTTGAAAAACTGGAGCCGGAACACGAAATCGTACGTCAAATCCTTCACTATCGTCAGTTGGGCAAGCTCCAGTCGACATATATTGAAGGGCTGCTGAAGGTCGTACATCCTGACACTTGCAAAGTGCATACCCGATTCAACCAAGCTCTTACACAGACAGGAAGACTGAGTTCAACAGATCCGAATCTTCAAAACATCCCGATCCGTTTGGAGGAGGGAAGAAAAATCCGCCAGGCATTCATTCCTTCGCAAAAGGGATGGGTCATGTTTGCAGCCGATTATTCTCAAATCGAACTCCGGGTATTGGCTCATATCGCAGGAGATGAAAAACTGATTGAGGCTTTCAATGAAGATATGGACATTCATACGAAAACGGCTATGGACGTTTTTCATGTGAAAAAAGAGGAAGTTACCTCAAATATGAGAAGGCAGGCTAAAGCAGTCAACTTCGGAATTGTATACGGAATAAGCGACTACGGTTTATCGCAAAGCCTGGGGATTACAAGGAAAGAAGCAGGGGAATTCATTGATAGATACCTGGAAAGCTTCCCAGGGGTGAAAGAATATATGGCAGATGTTGTCCAAGAGGCAAAGCAAAAAGGTTATGTATCAACACTGCTGCATAGAAGAAGATACATTCCGGAAATAACAAGCAGGAATTTCAACTTGCGAAGCTTTGCTGAAAGAACGGCTATGAACACACCGATCCAAGGAAGTGCGGCTGATATCATCAAGCTTGCCATGATTGAAATGGCCAAGCGTCTAAAAGTTGAAAAGCTTCAAACAAGACTGCTTCTGCAGGTGCACGATGAATTAATCTTCGAAGCCCCTGAAGAAGAAGTTGAAGCATTGAAGGAAATTGTACCGGACGTCATGGAGCATGCGATATCACTTAAAGTTCCATTAAAGGTGGACTACTCCTACGGACCGACCTGGTACGACGCAAAATAGAGCAAGGGGGGAATAGGCAATGCCTGAACTTCCAGAAGTAGAAACAGTCCGGCGTACACTTGTTGAACTTATATCCGGCAAGACAATCGGAGAGGTAAAAGTGGAATGGGGCAAAATAATCAAGCTGCCCGATGATGTCCAGGAATTCTGCCATTTGCTGAAGGGTCAGAAAATCCATTCCATCGGGAGAAGAGGAAAATTTCTTATTTTCTATTTAGACGATTATGCCCTTGTTTCTCATCTGCGTATGGAGGGGAAATATGGATTGTTTCAGCAAAAAGATCCCATTGATGCTCATACCCATGTTTTTTTCACATTTACGGATGGAACAGAATTAAGATATAAAGATGTCCGCAAATTTGGCACCATGCATTTATTTCCAAAGGGAAAAGAACTGATGGAGGCGCCATTGAATAAACTTGGCCCTGAACCCTTTTCTGAAGAATTTACCGCACAATGGCTTTTTGGACGACTCCAACGCACAGAGAGAGTGGTCAAAGCCGTACTTTTGGATCAAACTGCTGTTGTGGGGCTCGGAAATATTTACGTCGATGAAGTCCTGTTCCGTGCAGGCATACATCCTGAAAGAAAAGCAAACAGCCTATCTGAAAGCGAAGTGGAAAAAATCAGGAATGAAACGATTTTGACCCTTCAGGAGGCTGTGGATAAAGGGGGCAGCACGATTCGATCTTATTTGAACTCCCAGGGTCAGATCGGAATGTTCCAGCTGCAATTATTTGTCTACGGACGAAAAGGTGAAGAATGCAAAAAATGTGGTTCTGTGATTGAAAAATTTTCGACTGCCGGGAGAGGGACCCATATCTGTCCTAATTGCCAAAAAATGATTCATTGATGGAATATTTAACAGTGGGCTAGCTCCTTCCATATACTATCTTATCGATTGTGAATTGGAAGGAGTATCACCATGGAATTCTCACTATCACTGATATTGCTGGCTCTTGCAGTCAGCCTCGATAATTTCAGCACAGGTCTTACCTATGGACTGAGAAAGATGCATATTCCTGTAAAATCCATTATCATCATTGCCTGCTGTTCTGCTGCTTCATTGTTGGCAGCCA
Source organism: Falsibacillus pallidus (assembly GCF_003350505.1). Taxonomy (NCBI): domain Bacteria; kingdom Bacillati; phylum Bacillota; class Bacilli; order Caryophanales; family Bacillaceae; genus Falsibacillus; species Falsibacillus pallidus. The sequence goes on along the minus strand of NZ_QQAY01000003.1, from coordinate 292,375 downwards.
TGCTTTTAGGCAATTTAGTGGAATCCTTCCTTTCCCCTCATATCGCCAATCAGGCAGGAGGTTTTATCCTTGTAATGCTTGGGGCGTGGGTGCTGTTCCAGTTTTTTCGCCAGGATCAGCAGCAGGAAGAAGAAAAAACACTTATTAATTTTGAAATCCGTTCTCTTGGAGTGGTCATCCAGATCTTAAAAAAACCGACGAGTGCAGACTTTGACCAATCCGGCACCATTACCGGAATCGAGGCGCTGATGCTGGGAGTCGCACTGTCACTTGATGCTTTTGGAGCAGGATTTGGAGCTGCCATGCTCGGCTATTCTCCATTCATCCTCGCTTTGACTGTTGCGGTCATGAGCTTATTATTCGTGACCAGCGGAATGAAAATCGGAAAGATATTCTCCCACGTCAGCTGGGTTCAAAGAATGTCTTTTTTACCTGGGATTTTGCTTATATTAATAGGAATCTTAAAAATTTAGGAGTGGCTGGCCATGACGGTAATCATTGGATTGACCGGCGGGATAGCAAGCGGGAAAAGCACCGTATCACGCATGCTGGAAGCGCGAGGTTTTCCGATCATTGATGCAGACGTTGCAGCAAGGGAAGCAGTTAAACCTGGGCAAAAGGCCCTGGAAGAAATCGAAGCAGCTTTTGGGCAAGAAGTCATACAGCCGGATGGCATGCTGGATCGTGCAAAACTGGGCTCCATTGTCTTTCATGATGATGAAAAAAGAAAAACTCTCAATGGAATTGTCCACCCGGCCGTTCGCAGCTGGATGAATGGCAAGAAGGAAGAATACATCCAAAATGGAAGCAATACCATCATTTTGGATATTCCCCTGCTGTTTGAAAGTAAACTGACTTATATGGCAGACAAAGTCCTTCTTGTTTATGTGGACGAAAAGACCCAGCTTCATCGTCTAATGGAGCGAAATGGACTTTCAGAGAGTGAAGCATCTGCACGAATTCATTCACAGATGCCCCTGAAACAAAAAGTAGAATTGGCAGATGCCGTGATTGATAATAATCAATCGCTGGATCACACTGAATCCCAGCTTGCAGACATCCTGGGAAGCTGGAATTTAACCCCTTAATATAATGTCTTTTGACCATTTCTGATGGAGATGGTCAAAAGGCTTTTTTTATGCTTTTAATAAAAAATCCACAATTTAATCATTACATATTTCCTTGATTATGTTATACTAATCACAGTTAATTCGCTTAATAAGTATAACATTTATGTGGGAGGATCCTTATAATGAATGCAAATATCGCGATAAATGGTTTTGGACGTATTGGAAGAATGGTTTTCAGGAAAGCAATCTCAGAGGGCGGTTTAAACATTGTAGCGATCAATGCGAGCTATCCGGCCGAAACTCTTGCCCATTTAATTAAGTATGACACAAACCATGGAATATTTGATGGCGATGTGAGCCATGAAGATAATGCTTTAGTGGTAAATGGTAAGCGCATTCAATTAATCAATCATAGAAATCCGGAAGAACTGCCTTGGAGAGAGCTTGGCGTTGATATTGTCATCGAAGCCACAGGCAAGTTTAATTCACGTGATAAAGCGGCGCTTCACTTGGAAGCCGGTGCAAAAAAAGTCATCCTCACCGCTCCAGGCAAAAATGAGGATATCACAATTGTCATGGGAGTAAATGAAAGCGCATTAGATCTGTCGAAGCATGACATTATTTCAAATGCTTCCTGCACAACAAACTGCCTTGCACCTGTGGCAAAGATTCTCGATGAACAGTTTGGAATCGAAAATGGATTAATGACAACCGTGCATGCTTATACAAATGACCAAAAAAATATAGATAATCCACATAAGGATCTTCGCCGCGCCCGTGCCTGCGGACAATCGATCATCCCAACGACAACCGGCGCAGCAAAAGCATTGGCTTTGGTGCTTCCGCATCTTAAAGGCAAGCTGCATGGAATGGCGCTTCGTGTTCCTACACCAAACGTTTCACTCGTCGACCTAGTTGTGGATCTTAAGCAGGAAGTTACAGTAGATGCGGTAAATGAAGCGTTCATGACCGCTGCTAGCGGTTCTTTGAATGGCATTCTTCAATTCACCACGGAACCATTGGTTTCCATCGACTTTAATACAAATCCTCACTCTGCCATCATCGACGGACTTTCCACAATGGTGATGGACGGAAAAAAAGTGAAAGTACTTGCTTGGTATGACAATGAATGGGGCTACTCCTGCCGAGTGGTGGATCTTGCTAAGAAAGTGGCCAGTGAAATGAAGAAGACTGCAGAGCTAAAAGCAGTCTAAAAAGTTCGAAGGGCGAAAAATATTAAATGGATACCACAGTCCCTGCGACTGTGGTATTTTATTGGGTCCGAGCAAAATAAGGCGCAAAAAAAATAAAATATGTTATTGCAAAAAAAAATCAAACAAAGTATACTATTTTTCGTGAACTTCTTGAGTTGACTCAAGGAGGAATATAGCTACTTAAAGGGTTAGGACCTCTCTGGACTAACTTTCCCCCGTGGTAGTTAACAGTTAAGTTGTTTTAATGATCGCAAAATAATTAAGTTAAAGGGGGAAACGATCAATGGAAACAATGGGTCGTCATGTAATATCTGAATTATGGGGTTGTGACTTCGAAAAATTAAACAATGTAGAAATGATCGAGAAAACATTTGTTGATGCAGCACTTAAATCCGGTGCTGAAATCCGAGAAGTGGCTTTCCATAAATTTGCACCACAAGGCGTAAGCGGTGTAGTCATCATTTCTGAGTCTCATTTAACAATTCACAGCTTTCCTGAACATGGTTATGCTAGTATTGATGTGTACACTTGCGGCGATTTAGATCCTAATATTGCTGCTGACTATATTGCAGAAGCGCTGGGTGCCCAAACTCGTGAGACAATTGAATTGCCTCGTGGAATGGGTCCTGTACAAGTTAAACAATCACAGGCACTTTAAGAGAATATCCAAGCTGGCTCCTTTGAGCCGGCTTTTTTTTATGGTAGAATATTTAAAAGATTTTCTTTATGGAGGACAAACAGTGAGTTTTTTTGGGAGAGTACTGCAGCGTTTTCAACATCAATGTGAAACATCAGAGCATCATATCGATCCGTCTTTAGAGACGCATTATTACAGGACTTCATTCGACAAAGCCTATGAAGCGGTCGGACAGCTTTTTTCAAAGGATGTCTACGAGGCTGTTTCTCATTCAAAGGAACATGGGGAATGGGGATTCATGAAGAAGGGAAGCGAACCATTTTTCATCATCGCCTCTGTTGTGACGGTGAGGCCCTTTGAGACGGCAGTGGATTTTAAACTGACATATGAAAAAACGAAGGTAACCGGTCCGTATCCTTCCATGAAAAATGAAATTATTTCTTTTTATCGGGAATTGGACAAGATACTCCCTTATTTGGGCAAAAAGTGATTCGAAAATGGGTTCGGACCAGGTTGAATATGCATCTTGCCTAAGTCCACACTTTTTAATAAGATAAAAGTATCATGAAAAAATCGGAGCTGATTGGATGAAATGCCCTTCATGCCACAACAATGGCACAAGAGTTGTTGATTCAAGACCCGCTGAGGATGGTCTTTCCATACGAAGAAGACGTGAATGTGAACTTTGTTCCTTTCGTTTCACTACATTTGAAAGAGTGGAAGAAACACCGCTCATTGTAGTCAAAAAAGAGGGGATGAGGGAAGAGTTCAGCAGGGATAAAATCCTTAGAGGCTTGATCAAGGCCTGTGAAAAACGTCCGGTTCGACTGGAGCAGCTGGAAGAAATCACTTTCAGCATTGAAAAAGAGCTAAGAAGCAATGGTGCTTCTGAAATCCAGTCAGACGACATCGGCGAAATGGTCATGGACCGGCTAGCTTCGGTGGATGAAGTCGCATATGTACGATTTGCGTCCGTATACCGTCAATTTAAGGATATCAATGTTTTTCTGGACGAACTAAAAGATTTAATAAAAAAAGAACGTTCTTGATTTCAGGGCTGACTCTTCACAGTGCATACCGGAATCTTCCACTGCAATCTGAAAATTTTAGAATCGGATGACATACTGGGGATTTGGACTGGTTTGCGGAAGAGCCGTCCTTTTTCTTTTGTATATAAGTGAGGATGGTGGGAATGAAACAATATTGGAATGAAATCAAGCCGGTGGATGCTTATCAGGCCGCTTCAAACGGGATGCTTCATGAATATGACCGGAAAGTCATTTCGTTTTTATATCAGCCGCTGATCGGCCCCATTTGCTACAGCCTTTATATGACTCTTTGGAACCAGGTCGAGGAGAACCGTTTATGGGCTATCGAAAGCAGCCACTATCACTTAATGAACCTCCTATCCTTGAATTTGACTGACATCTATGAAGCCCGATTGAAATTGGAAGGTATCGGACTTTTAAAAGTCTTTGTAAAAGAGAATGGTGAAGACCGTTCATTTATATATGAGCTGCAGCCACCGCTTTCGCCGGAAGCCTTTTTTTCGGACGGCATGTTGAACGTCTATCTTTATCGTAAACTGGGAAAGAATCATTTTCTTCGTTTGAAGCAGTTTTTCACTGATGATCGATTCGATGGTGCAGACTATAAGGATATCACTCGGGAATTCCAGGATGTTTTCTCATCAGGAAACCAGCAGCAATTCCTGGACGAAGAAGCCTTCGAGGACAGCCGATTGGAGCAATCCAAACAGTATATCGGCAGGAAACCTGCGGAAACAGTTAATGCAAAGGATTATGAATTTGATTTTGATCTTTTGCTGGCAGGATTGCAGGAAGCCATCCTGCCTAAAAAGGCACTGACCAAAAAGGCAAGGTCCGCCATAGAAAAACTCGCTTTTCTATACAGGATCAATGCAGTTGATATGAAAAAAGTTGTGATCAGTGCGGTTACAAATGATCAGGAAATAGATATTGAACTTTTGAGAAAAGCGGCAAGAGATTGGTATCAGATGGAGAATGGGGAGCCATTGCCGCAGCTCATTGATCGAATGCAGCCGGCTCTTCTCCAAAGTTCAGGGACAGATCAGCAAGAAGATCGCCTCATCCAATATTTTGAAAATACGTCCCCTCGCCAGTTGTTGACGGATATATCGAAAGGCGCGCAGCCATCGAAAGCAGATCTGATGGCTGTGGAGGAAGTCCTGTTGAATCAAAATCTCCCTCCAGGCGTCGTCAATGTTCTTATTCAATATGTGATGCTGAAGACGGACATGAAGCTTTCAAAAAGTTATATGGAGAAGATTGCATCCCATTGGGCAAGGAAGAATATAAAAACGGTCAAGGATGCCATGGACTTGGCGAAGAAGGAGCATAAACAGTATCAGGATTGGGCAAGCGGGAAGAAAGAAACGTCGACGGTGCGCCGGAAAAAACCTACCCGTACGGAGCAGCTTCCTGATTGGTTTAATGACACTGCTGGAGAGAAAGAACAAAAATCAACCCCGCCTCCTGATGATACGGATTTGGAAGCGAAGCGGCAGAGGCTGCAGAAACTGCAGGAAAAATATAAAAAGTAAGGAGGGGTACTCATGGAGAGAATCAATGATACGCTAAAGAGGCTTTCGAGCAGCAATGGCTTTCAGCAAAGATACGAACAAATGAAAAAAGAAATCATGGAAAATAAAGAAGTCCAAGCTTTTTTTCATGCTCATTCGGATGTCATTAATAGTTCAGTAGTAGATAAAAGTATGATGAAATTGTACGAATTCATTTCTCAGTCCAAGCAATGCCGGGCCTGTCCAAGCCTTTCGGAATGCAAAAACATGATGGAAGGATATGAGCCGCAGCTTGTATTGAACAGAAATGTGATCGACATTGAATATCATAAATGCCAAAAGAAACTCATCCATGATGAGAAGCAGAAGACGGAAAAACTTATAGGAAGCATCTATGTGCCAAAGGATATTTTAAATGCCTCCCTTGCTGATTATCAGCTTGATACAGCAGAAAGGGTCCATGCATTCGAACTTGCTGATAAATTTGTCGCGCAATATGAACGCGGCAAGAAAGTGAAAGGACTGTATTTCTACGGAAGCTTCGGAATCGGGAAATCGTATCTCCTTGGAGCAATAGCCAACGAATTGGCAGAAAAGCATGTTCCTTCCCTCATTGTATATGTGCCTGAATTTTTCAGGGAAATCAAACAGTCCCTTGGGAACCATACGGTCGATGAAAAGCTGGATGCAGTGAAAAAGGCGCCTATACTAATGCTTGATGATATCGGGGCTGAAACGATGTCCAGCTGGATCAGGGATGAAGTACTCGGCTCCATCCTGCAGTTCCGCATGCTCGAGAATCTGCCTACGTTCTTTACATCCAATTTCGATCTAAAGGGCCTTGAATATCACTTGACCTATTCCCAGCGCGGGGAAGAAGAAAAACTGAAAGCAGCCCGAGTAATGGAAAGGATCAAGTACCTGGCAGAACCAGTCCTTGTCAATGGACCGAATCGAAGAAACTGAATATAACGCTATGAAAAGAATGTCCCATTCATGCAGAATGGGCATTTTTTCTTTCTCTATACAAAACTTCTAAACTGTCCAAGCTTCCCATATATATAAAGCAGGGATTTTGCATAGAGGGGGAATGGGAGTGGAATTCATTTTTAAACAATGGCAGGATGTCATGAAATTCCAGCAATGCTTGTCAGAGCATGCAAAATCTTCATGGTATCACGAAACGCTGTTCCAGAATGAAAAACATTTCATATTAATGACTCATATAGATGAACTAGATCATGAACAGGCAAAAAATATCATGAAGGAATTCTTGCTTTTCCAAAAGAGGGCTGATTGGGCAAGAGGGATTTTGGAAGATCAATTTTTTTACAGCGAAGAAGAAGAACAGGGGGAAATCCTCGCCATCGTCCATGAGATGCTGAGTGGAGAACGGGAGGAATTGACATCATTGCTTGAACCGATGGATGATGCATACGTCATAGAAGAAGCACTTTCATCAATATTTGACCAAAGTGATGCTATCTCTTTTGATTCATTCATTCGCTTCCGATTAAAAAAGTACATGGAGCGAATGGTGCAATATGTTGAACTTGCCATTGATGAGTATAAAATGGAACAGGAATATCAGGCGTTTACGAATATGCTGCGGGAATATTTAGGGAGGAAGGATCCGAAAATAAACGTAATACATCTTCTGTTCGAACAAGAACCTTTCTTCTACACTGAACGGTTTGAAATGATGACTCGGCAAGAAATCATGGCCATGCTGGATAAAAGGCTCTTGACCAATCATCCTGTCTATATTGATTCTTACACACTTGCTCCGCTCCTTTCAATGGCTCCGAATGTCATCTTCATTTATACCGATCATAAAGATCACGGCCTTATCAGAACCATCCTGAAAATATTTGAGGAAAGGGTCTGCATCCTTTCGAAAAGTGAATTCTGGGAAGAGAAAAAATCGTTTGAAGAGAATGCCTCTGCTCAATGAATATTAAATTATTCGACTACTTGATTTTCTAAACATAACCATCTATAATTTTGTACATATTAACATTCAATACACAAAGGTTATGATGAGGATAAGGGTATTCTCTTACGGTTTACAGAGAGGGAAGGGTTGCTGGGAACTTCCTAACACGAATCGAATGCTTACCACCTCTGAACTTCAGCTCAGAACGATTGTATGCTAGTAAGAGCTGGCGGTATGACAGTCCGTTATCTGTATCTGGAGCCGTTTACCCTTTTTATCGGGGTGGATGGGAACTAGGGTGGAACCACGGGTAGCTAATACAACTCGTCCCTTTTTTAGGGACGGGTTTTTTGTGTTTTTTAGGATATTTACAAAGGAGTGGAAACAATGTCAGAACAAATGATGATTAAATTTCCTGATGGAGCGGAAAAGGAATTCCCTAAAGGCTCTTCGACTGAAGATATTGCGGCTTCCATCAGCCCTGGTTTAAAAAAGCAGGCACTGGCCGGAAAAGTGAATGGGGAGTTGTATGATCTCCGCCGTCCGATCCTTGCTGACGGATCAATTGAAATCATTACACCGAAAAGTCCGGAAGCGCTTGAAATCCTGCGACACAGTACAGCCCATTTAATGGCTCAGGCTATCAAACGTTTATATCCTGAAGTGAAATTAGGAATCGGTCCTGTCATTGAAAGTGGATTTTACTATGACATCGATCTTGATACTTCCATAACACCGGAAGATCTTCCAAAGATCGAAAAAGAAATGAAGAAAATTGTCAGCGAAAATCTGGAAGTCGTCCGCAAAGAGGTTTCCAGGGATGAAGCAAAAAAGATATATGAAGAAATCGGCGATGAATATAAATTGGAATTGCTTCAGGCCATCCCTGAAGGAGAGAAAGTGACAATCTATGAGCAGGGTGAATTCTTTGACCTTTGCCGTGGAGTCCATGTTCCTTCAACAAATAAAATCAAAGAATTTAAACTGCTAAGCATTGCAGGAGCTTACTGGAGAGGGAACAGCGACAACCAAATGCTTCAGCGCATCTACGGAACTGCTTTCTTCAATAAGGAAGGCCTTGAAGAGCATCTCCGCCTGCTGGAAGAAGCGAAAGAGCGCGATCATCGCAAGCTGGGGAAAGAATTGAATCTATTCACTAACTCCCAAAAAGTCGGTCAGGGGCTTCCGCTTTGGCTTCCTAAAGGTGCGACAATCCGCCGCATCATCGAACGCTATATTGTCGATAAAGAAGAAAGATTGGGCTACGACCATGTCTATACACCGATCATGGGAAGTGTGGATCTCTATAAAACAAGCGGACACTGGGACCATTATCAAGAAGACATGTTCCCGGTGATGGCAATGGATAATGAAGATCTCGTCCTCCGTCCTATGAACTGTCCACATCATATGATGGTCTACAAAAACGACATCCACAGCTACCGTGAATTGCCGATCCGCATAGCGGAGCTTGGACTGATGCACCGCTACGAAATGTCAGGCGCATTGGCAGGGCTGCAGCGCGTGCGCGGGATGACTTTGAATGATGCCCATATCTTTGTCCGTCCAGACCAGATTAAAGAGGAATTCAAACGTGTAGTACAGCTTGTCCTTGAAGTGTACAAAGACTTTGGCCTTGATGACTATTCCTTCCGCCTCTCCTACAGAGATCCTGCGGATAAGGAAAAATATTTTGATGACGATGAAATGTGGGAACGTGCACAATTCATGTTGAAAGAAGCCATGGATGAACTTGGCATGGACTACTTCGAAGCAGAAGGGGAAGCGGCATTCTATGGTCCGAAATTGGATGTCCAGGTCCGCACTGCGCTTGGAAAGGACGAAACGCTTTCTACAGTCCAGCTCGACTTCTTGCTTCCTGAACGTTTTGACCTAACTTATGTCGGCGAAGACGGCAAGCAGCACCGCCCGGTTGTCATCCACCGTGGAGTTGTTTCCACAATGGAGCGTTTTGTTGCATTCCTGATAGAAGAATATAAAGGGGCATTCCCGACATGGCTTGCTCCAACACAAGTGCAGGTCATCCCTGTTTCTCCTGAAATCCATTTCGACTATGCAAAAGAAGTGCAGGGAAAATTAAGAGCTGCAGGACTTCGGGTCGAACTGGATGAGCGAAACGAAAAAATCGGCTATAAGATCAGGGAAGCACAAATGCAGAAGATTCCGTACATGCTTGTTGTCGGAGATCAGGAAGTTGAAAATGCTGCCGTCAATGTACGTAAATATGGCGAGCAAAAATCCGAAACGATGCCATTTGCTGACTTCTTGGATTCTGTCTTAAAAGAAGTGAAACGTTAATTTTCAAAAAAAACTATTGCGCAGGACACACTTGTCTGATAATATTAGTAACGTTGTGAAATGAAGCGATCATTTGACATAGAAATATGCATATGATATAGTAACTAAGGTAAATTGAATACTAGTTTGTGGTAAAAGAAGAAGCACCCGCTTCTCGCCTGATTGACGCACATATGCAGTTGGCAGGTCGACTCAATGTAATTCTTACGCTATTCGTAATGACATGGTGCGGGTTCTTCTACTAACCCGCACTTTTTTTATGTTTAAAATACCTGTTCAATAAATGTGTCAAGACAATCTTGACCCAAACCACGTATTCGGTAATAAACCTTGGAGGTGGCTAATTATTAGCAAAGACATGATGGTAAACGAAGGCATCCGTGCCCGTGAACTTCGTCTCATTGACCAAAACGGCGAGCAATTAGGTATTAAATCAAAGAATGAAGCACTTGAAATTGCAGCACGCGTTAACTTAGACGTTGTATTGGTTGCTCCAAATGCTAAACCACCAGTAGCCCGTATTATGGACTATGGTAAATATCGCTTTGAGCAGCAAAAGAAAGATAAAGAAGCTCGTAAAAACCAAAAAATCATCAACCTTAAAGAAGTGCGTTTGAGCCCAACTATTGAAGAACATGACTTTAATACGAAGCTTCGCAATGCGCGCAAGTTCCTTGAAAAAGGGGACAAAGTAAAAGCGTCCATTCGTTTCAAAGGACGTGCGATCACACATAAAGAAATCGGCCAACGCGTATTGGATCGTTTTTCTGCAGCATGTGATGACGTTTCTACAGTTGAATCGAAGCCGAAAATGGACGGACGCAGCATGTTCTTGGTATTAGCACCTAAAAACGAAAAGTAATGGATTGAGGAGGAATACACCATGCCAAAAATGAAAACTCACCGTGGCACAGCAAAGCGTTTTAAAAAGACTGGGTCTGGTAAATTAAAACGTTCCCACGCTTATACAAGCCACTTATTCGCTAATAAATCTACGAAACAAAAACGTAAGCTTCGTAAAGCTGCCGTTGTTTCTAAAGGTGATTTCAAACGTATTCGTCATATGTTAGACATGATCAAGTAATTTCTTTAAACATTAGGAGGGAAAAGATATGCCACGTGTAAAAGGCGGTACAGTTACTCGCAGACGTCGTAAAAAAGTTCTTAAATTAGCCAAAGGTTATTTTGGTTCCAAACATACATTATACAAAGTTGCTAACCAACAAGTTATGAAATCCGGAAACTATGCTTTCCGCGATCGTCGCCAGAAAAAACGCGACTTCCGTAAACTTTGGATCACTCGTATCAATGCAGCTGCACGCATCAACGGTCTTTCTTACAGCCGTTTAATGCATGGTTTGAAGCTTGCTGGCATAGAAGTGAACCGCAAGATGCTTGCTGACTTGGCAGTTGTTGATGCTAACGCATTCGCAGAACTTGCTAGCCAAGCAAAAGCTAAACTTGAGAAGTAATTGAAGCTTCAGCCATTCTCTTTCAATAAGGGAATGGCTTTTTCTATATCATGAATTAAAGAATGGAATCGGGGAGAATTTATGTTGGCGATCGTGATTATTTGTTATCTCATTTTTATCAATCTGTTTGGCTTGATTATTATGAAAGTGGATAAGGAAAGGGCGAAAAAAGGGAAGTACCGGATAAAGGAGAGCAGTCTATGGAAGGCAGCATTCTTGGGAGGTGCAATCGGAACGACGGCGGGAATGAACATGTTCAGGCATAAAACGAAGCATACTCAATTTAAATGGGGATTTCCTTTGCTTGCAATTATTGAAGCGGCGTTATATATATGGGGGCTTTGGATTTGGCTTTATTGATTCTATTCAAAAAAGGATTTCAATCAACAATGAATTGAAATCCTTCCTTTATCCCTATGACCGGTGCTTTTCCATGAATTCTTTTATGGGGCTTTTCCAGTCGATTTTGGCGTGTGGGTACGCCCCGGAGATCTCGCTTTCCAGGAATAAAAAGTCTTCGCTTTTCAACCCGGCAAGCTGATCTGGGTTTCGCGGCCAAACAAATATGGATACTACATCAAAGGCATCTTCTGTCGTGCCTAAATATTTTTCACCCTCGAACAAAACCCCTTTATAGGTAAGGAGGAAATTTTTCCTTACATTTCCCAATTGGTCGTAAAAAAAGTATTCTTTCTTTTCATGGGCAAGCTCCAGCTTCCTTTTCGGATCTGTGATAAATTTAAAAGCTTTGTACAATAAATAAAGAATAAGAGCAATAATGATGAAGCGAAAAAGCCATAACATCAGTTGAGGCCTCCTTTACCAATGATCATGCATCATTTACGATTAAGAAAGAAAAAAGTTTCACGTTTTTTTCAGGATTTTTGAAAGGAAGTGCTGCTATGGATATTCAATCCTTATTCAAAATGCAAAAAGAGTTGGATGGTTTTATTGAAAAAGAAAGAGGGATTGAAGGTGCAGACCTCTTTCAGCAAAAGCTGCTGGCCCTATTAGTGGAGATTGGCGAGCTTGCAAATGAAACGAGATGCTTTAAGTTTTGGAGTTCGAAGCCGGCTTCATCAAAAGACACCATCCTCGAAGAGTTTGTAGACGGAGTACACTTTATACTGTCGCTTGGCATTATTAAAAGCTTTGATACTAAAAAGTTTTCCATTGAAGTTTCAGACACACAGGGTGATGATCCTGTTAAGGCTTTTCTTTTTATTTACAACTCTGTAAATGAATTTGGCAAGAATAGAGATCTTGCTCATTACGATACCCTTCTCCAGGCATATTTTTCATTGGGAAATACACTGGGCTTCACTCCTCTGGAAGTGGAGGCAGCCTATAAGAAGAAAAATGAAATTAATTTCAGGCGCCAGCATGAAGGATATTAAATGGCTGAATTTTTGTACTTTTTAAAGTGTTTTAGTATAATGACACTATATTCAGATATAAAAATGGGGGGACAAGAATGACAAAATTAGATGCAACATTGGAAATGCTGAAAGATTTAACAGATGCAAAAGGCATACCTGGAAATGAGAGAGAACCCAGGGAAGTGATGAAAAAATACATAGAGCCATTTGCAGATGAAATTCTTACAGATGGATTGGGAAGTTTGATTGCTAAAAAGTCAGGGGATGAAAACGGCCCTAAAATCATGGTTTCCGGCCATCTTGACGAAGTCGGATTCATGGTGACGCAAATCGATGATAAAGGATTCCTTCGCTTTCAGCCTGTAGGTGGATGGTGGTCTCAAGTCATGCTTGCACAACGTGTGACGATCGTGACGAATAAAGGAGATGTAACCGGCGTCATCGGTTCCAAACCTCCTCATATCCTTCCGGCAGAAGCAAGAAGGAAACCAGTTGAAATCAAGGACATGTTCATCGATATCGGCGCACAGAGCAAGGAAGAAGCAGCGGAGTGGGGTGTACGCCCTGGCGACATGGTCGTACCATATTTTGAATTCACTGTCATGAATAATGAAAAGATGCTTCTCGCTAAAGCATGGGATAATCGCATCGGCTGTGCCATCGCCATCGATGTGTTGAAAAATCTTAAAGATGCCGACCATGCAAACGTAGTCTATGGAGTTGGAAGCGTACAGGAAGAGGTTGGTCTTCGCGGTGCTAAGACAGCTGCTGCTGTCATCAAGCCGGATATCGCCTTTGCTGTAGATGTGGGCATCGCTGGTGATACACCAGGAATTTCTGAAAAAGAAGCCATGAGCAAAATGGGTAAAGGGCCTCAGATTATCCTATATGATGCTTCCATGGTATCCCACAAAGGACTTCGGGATTTCGTAGTAAATGTGGCAGATGAGCATAGCATCCCGTATCAGTACGACGCTATCCCAGGCGGTGGAACAGATGCAGGCTCCATCCATGTAACGGTAAACGGTGTTCCATCCCTTGCCATTACGATTGCCACAAGATACATCCATTCTCATGCAGCGATGCTTCACAGAGATGACTATGAAAATGCAGTCAAACTCATCACAGAAGTCATCAAAAAGCTTGATAAAGATACGGTTCATAACATTAAATTTGAATAGAATCATCAAAGTGAAAAAGGAAAGCCGCGTTTCGGGCTTTCCTTTTTCGTTAAGTTTAATTTGCCGGATTATTTGAGGCTTTCTTCCAATGTTTCCAGAATCATGGCTTTTTCGTTTTCATCTGCATGCTGCCAGAAAACTTCGAAAAGTACGCCAAGGCCGGGAAGCATTTTTTCTTCGCCGCTTTGGATGGCATCAACGATAGTATCTTTTAGCTGATCCTGATTATTGCCAGAAACGTTGTGGATGATGGCGTTCCGCAAATTTAAGCCCATGAACAATGCACCTCGCTATTTTGTATAAATGAACCGTTCACCCTTAATGAATCCATGTGCCAGTGAACGCTCCTATATTTAGCATTTCTCGAATTGGTTTTATTATGTATGGAACATACGGTATAATGGACTATCGGTAATAAGAGAATTGTGAGAGGTGCGACACACTTGAATTTTATACAATCATCCAAAAACCCACAGGTCAAACAATGGAAAAAGCTATTGACCAAAAAAGAACGCTCAAAAACGGGCCAGTACCTGATTGAGGGATTTCACTTGGTTGAAGAAGCGCTCAAACACCAGGGGACTGTAGTGGAGTTGATGGCACTCCAAGACATTGATATCCCGAATGCGTGGGATCTTAACGAAATCTCCATCACCTATTTATCAGAAGATGCTGCCAAAGCGATTTCAGATACAGAGTCTCCGCAAGGGATCTTCGCTGTATGCCTTGAACCAAAAACCAATGTGGATGCATCTTCTGTGAAAAAAGTATTGATGATTGATTCGGTGCAGGATCCGGGCAATCTTGGGACCATGATTCGGACTGCAGATGCGGCAGGACTCGATTTGGTCATCCTTGGTGAAGGAAGTGCTGATTTATATAATCCTAAAGTTCTGCGTTCAGCCCAAGGAAGCCACTTTCATTTAAACGTAGTAAGGGGAAGCATTGCGGAATGGATTGAGGATTTTTCAGGTCATGGACTGCCGGTTTACGGTACATCACTTGAAAATGGGGAGCCATTCAGCCAAACACCGGCAAACGGCACCTTTGCCTTGATCGTCGGGAATGAAGGAAGCGGGGTTTCGAAGGACCTTTTAGAGAAGACGGATAAGAATCTTTATATCCCAATACACGGTCAAAGCGAGTCCTTGAATGTAGCTGTTGCTGCAGGCATCTTGATGTATTATTTAAGAGGATGAGCCCCTTTTTGGAAAAAGGTTTGAAATGGCGCATTGAAAGTAATATAATAAAAAAATAATTGCATAATAATTAGAACGATGACGGAGAAAAGTAGCTGGAAAACTGCCATTCAGGAAGGAATTGCCGAGACTGAGAGTGATTCCATGGCGAGCCCAGGCGAAGTTCACCTCCCGAGTCAGCACCGGGACCGCTTTAAAGTGTAAAGGTGCTGCGGCCTAGACCGTTATTTCAATGAAGATAGCAGGTTTTTTGTTTTTCTCTGCTAACAAGGGTGGTACCGCGATACATATCCTCGTCCCTTTTTTAGGGGCGGGGTTTTTTTATTTTCATTTTTATCTTAAGGAGGAAGTAAGATGGAGCAAAAATTGTTGGAGCTTCAAAATGAGGCAATCAGCCAAATTGAGAATGCTGAGGATTTAAAATCCCTTAATGACATAAGAGTCGCTTATCTTGGCAAGAAAGGACCAATCACAGAAGTGCTTCGCGGAATGGGGAAGCTGTCTGCTGAGGAACGTCCGAAAATGGGGGCGCTCGCCAATGATGTCAGAAGCGCAATCCAGGAAAAACTGGATGAAAAATTAAACAGGCTTGAGCAGGAAGCTGTCTTGAAACAGCTGGAATCAGAAACAATCGATGTAACCCTGCCGGGCAGACCTGTCAAACAAGGCAACCATCATCCTTTGACACGAATCGTTGAAGAAATCGAAGATCTTTTCATTGGAATGGGATATCAGGTTGCAGAAGGTCCTGAAGTAGAACAGGACTACTACAATTTTGAAGCGCTGAATCTGCCAAAAGGACATCCGGCGCGTGACATGCAGGATTCCTTCTATATCACGGAAGATACTCTCCTTCGCACACATACTTCCCCCGTTCAAGCGAGAACGATGGAGAAGCATCAGGGGAAAGGTCCAGTCAAAATCATTTGCCCCGGCAAAGTTTACAGAAGAGATAATGATGATGCAACCCACTCCCACCAATTTATGCAAATCGAAGGGCTTGTCATTGATGAAAAAATTACAATGGCAGATTTGAAGGGTACTTTGGAAGTGTTTGCGAAGAAAATGTTCGGCAGCGATCGGGAAATCAGATTGCGTCCAAGCTTCTTCCCCTTCACGGAGCCATCTGTTGAAATGGACATCTCCTGCAAAATCTGCGGTGGAAAAGGCTGCAGTGTATGCAAAGGGACTGGCTGGATTGAAATTTTAGGAGCGGGGATGGTTCATCCTAACGTCCTTGAAATGGCAGGATTCGATTCCAAGAAATACACCGGCTTTGCATTTGGAATGGGGCCGGAGCGAATTGCGATGCTGAAGTATGGCGTCGATGATATCCGCCACTTCTATACGAACGATATTCGATTCTTGAAGCAGTTTGCTAAATATGAGGCGTAAGGGAAGGAGAGCAGAAAATGTTTGTTTCTTATAAATGGTTAGAGGAATACGTAGAATTAAATGGAGTGACAGCTGAACAGCTCGCAGATAAAATCACAAGAAGCGGGATTGAGGTTGAAGGCGTGGAAATGGCTGCAGAAGGCGTAAAAGGTGTTGTCATCGGCCATGTCCTTGAATGCGAACCACATCCAGAAGCAGATAAATTGAATAAGTGCCTTGTTGATGTCGGAGAGGAAGAACCCGTACAAATCATCTGTGGTGCTCCTAATGTGGCAAAGGGACAAAAAGTGGCAGTGGCAAAAGTAGGCGCTGTCCTGCCTGGAAACTTTAAAATCAAAAAGGCAAAGCTGCGCGGTGAAGAATCTTACGGGATGATCTGCTCCCTTCAAGAATTAGGAGTGGAAGGAAAGCTTGTGCCGAAGGACTATGCAGAAGGGATCTTCGTATTCCCGAATTCAGCTGAAGCTGGAGAAGATGCACTCTCCTTATTGAACCTGGATGATGAAGTACTTGAGCTCGGATTGACGCCTAACCGTTCAGACTGCTTAAGCATGCTTGGTGTTGCTTATGAGGTTGCAGCCATCTTAGGAAAAGAAGTCAAGCTTCCTGAAGTGGAAAATCAGGCAGCTGCTGAAAAGGCATCTGACTACATTTCGGTAAATGTGGAAGCGAAGGAAGAAAACCCGCTTTATATTGCCAAAGTCATCAAAAATGTAAAAATTGGTCCTTCTCCATTATGGATGCAGACGCGTTTAATGTCTGCAGGCATCCGTCCGCATAACAATGTGGTGGATATCACGAATTATGTGCTTCTAGAATATGGCCAGCCTCTTCATGCGTTTGACTACGACCGCTTAGGTTCAAAAGAAATCCTGGTCAGGAAAGCAAAACAGGATGAAGTCATTGTGACTTTAGATGATGCAGAACGTACATTATCTTCTGATCAGCTGGTCATCACGAATGGCAAAGAGCCTGTGGCTTTAGCGGGCGTAATGGGTGGAGCAAACTCCGAAGTTCAGCAGGATACGACGACAGTTCTTTTAGAGTCTGCTTATTTTGACGGCCAGGCAGTCCGCCAAGCATCTAAGGCGCATGGGTTGAGAAGTGAAGCAAGTGCCCGCTTTGAAAAAGGGGTCGACCCCAACCGTGTAATGAAAGCTGCTGAAAGAGCTGCTGAATTGATGGCGAAATATGCAGGCGGAGAAGTGCTTGCAGGAGAAGTGACTTCCGATAACATGGAAGCAGGCAAAGCAGTCGTTTCCATCTCTTTGGAGAAAATCAACCGTGTCCTTGGGACGGACATTACTAAAGAAGAAGTGCTTTCAATCTTCAAGCGTCTTCAATTTGAAGCATCTATTGAAGGAGACATCTTTACGGTAACGGTCCCGACACGCCGGGGAGATATTACAATCCCGGAAGATTTAGTGGAAGAAGTGGCTCGTTTATACGGCTATGACAACCTTCCGAAAACACTGCCAACTGGTTCATCTCTGCCGGGCGGATTGACTCCATACCAAAGCAAGAGAAGAATCACGAGAAGGTTTTTTGAAGGAGCAGGGCTTAATCAGGCAGTGACTTATTCCCTTACAAGTGCTGAAAAAGCAGTTCAATATGCATTGGATATCCGCACTCCGGTTAAGCTTTCCATGCCAATGAGTGAAGAAAGAAGCTATCTTCGCCTCAGCATCCTTCCTCAATTGCTTGAAGTGGTTTCCTACAACCTTGCACGCCAGGCAGATTCGATTGCATTGTTCGAGCTTGGTGCAACGTTCTTAAGCAATGGGGATGGAGAACTCCCAGCTGAAGAAGAGCATATTGCCGGTGCCTTGACAGGCCAATGGCATATGCATCAATGGCAGGGCGAGAAAAAGCCGGTGGACTTCTATGTGGCAAAAGGGATTCTAGAAGGCCTATTTGAGAAATTGGCTGTGAATGAATCTATTTCCTATCGGGCGGCAGCAATTGAAGGCATGCATCCAGGACGTACAGCAGAAGTACTCTTTAACGGTGAAGTGATCGGATTTGTCGGTCAGGTTCACCCGCATGTTCAGAAAAACTTGGATTTGAAAGAAACATATGTATTTGAATTGAAAGCTGCTCCATTATTCAATGCTGAACTTGCACCTCTTCAATACGAAGCTATCCCTCGCTTCCCTTCCATCACAAGGGATATCGCCCTTGTGGTAGACAAATCAACCGGGGCTGGGGAGATCAAAGAGGTCATCCTGTCAGCAGGCGGCAGACTTCTTAAGGATGTTCATATTTTTGACCTTTATGAAGGCGAGCATATGGAGCCTGGGAAGAAATCAGTTGCTTTCTCCCTAAGATATTTTGATCCTGAGAAAACGTTGACGGACGATGAGGTAGTGAAGGCGCACGATAAGGTCCTTGCAGCAGTAAATGAAAAGACTGGTGCACAACTAAGAGGATAATTTATTACAAAATGAAAACGGCTGTCCAAATCGGACAGCCGTTTTATAGTTGCATTTTATTTTTTATAGACTATCTTCATTGCCTTTTGTGTATTGGCGAAGTGCAGTTTTGTGAAGTCTTCGAGTGCAGCTTCTCCTTTGGATTGGATCAGTTTTGCTGCTGCCTTGTCCACGATGGGGCCGGCGCCTTTTGGTATGATAAATCCGGCTTTTTCACTGAGGGAATCCATGGCTTTTAAAAAGGCATAGCGTGCAAGGATGGAGGCTGCTGCTACAGCAATATGTATGCTTTCGCCTTTTGTACTGAAGTAGACCCGATCCCGAATAATTCTTTTTTGTCCCTGAATATGTTTATAGTAGGTATTGGCCTCAGTAAATTGATCGATCAGGATTGCTTCCGGGACAGTTGGCTCTATTTTCTCCAGTAAGTTTTGTATCGCGTGATTATGAAGGACGGCTTTGATCTTCCCTTGGGTCATTCCTTTCTTTTGCCATTGGTTATATTTTTTATTAGGCAGTGTCAATAAGCTGTAAGGGATGAATTTCAGCAGCTTCTTTGCAATTTCGATGATTTGTGGATCGCTCAAATTTTTTGAATCCTTGACCCCGAGTTCTTTTAAGAGAGGGATCTGTGACCTTTCAACATACGCGCTTACGACGGTAATCGGCCCGAAGTAATCGCCTGTTCCGACTTCATCAGATCCGATGAGGGAAAGGTCAGAGATGTTTTCGGGGAGTGCCATGCCGGATGTTTTTGTTTTCGGGGATTTAGGTTTTGCGGGTGCAGCCGTACCCCATTTTGACGATTCTGCTTCTCCATTGGCTCCTTGAAATAATACTTTTCCCGATTTATATGCTGTTATGGTGCATCCATTGATTTTAGCGGAAAAGACTCCACCCTGAGGGACTTTTTCCACCAAATCCTTTTTATAATGATCTTTCATTTTTAAAATCGTTTCAGCTGTTGCTGAAATGACTGCATTTGCCAAAATAGTTCACGCTCCCTTGTTATCCGTACATGTCTATGATACGTCAATAAAGGACAAATTTCATTCCCTTCATTTTTTTTTCATGGTAATATAAAGATTAGGATTCTTAAGATTGGGGGAAGAACGGTTGTGCAAGTAAGAAAAAATAAAGCAACTGTTACAATTCACGAACAGCAATATGATATTGTCAGTACCGAATCAGTCGAACATATTAATCGTGTTGCTTCGATTGTGGATGATAAACTGCGTGAACTCCATAAGAACAACCCCTACCTCGGGTTGAATCGCCTTGCAGTGCTTACAGCAGTGAATGCTGTGCATGACCTGGTGAAGCTGGAAGAAGAGATTGAACTCCTTCGGAAGGAAATCAATAAGTTAAAGGGTTGAATAGGATGCTTGATATTGCAATTTTAGTGATTTTTATTATGGGCTTTTTTGTTGGATTGAGAAGGGGGTTCATCCTTCAGCTCATCCATATGATCGGATTTGCTGCAGCATTCATTGCAGCCTACTTTTACTATGATGAACTGGCGCCAAAATTGAGATTGTGGATTCCTTATCCATCATTGGAGAATAGCGGCACGCTCAAAATGATTTTTGACGGCGGGGGAATGGATGAAGCCTACTATAGGGCGATTGCATTCGTCATTATTTTCTTTGCGGTAAAGATTGTTCTTCATATCATTGGATCCATGCTCGATTTTGTAACGAATATACCTGTCATTAAACAGCTCAATGTTTGGGCAGGGGGTATTCTCGGGTTCGTTGAAGTTTATTTGATTATTTTTATTCTTTTGTACATCGGTGCTCTTCTGCCAATCGCAGCCATTCAGGAAGCACTGGATAAATCGATTATTGCAGAGGCAATGATCAAAAATACTCCTGTTTTTTCAGAAAGACTGCAAGAATGGTGGATCAATTACGTAGCATCATAAGATCGGAGCTGACTCATACCGGCCAGACAGCACAACCATGCAGCAGCAAAGATGCATGCGGCGCTTATGGCCCATGGTATGGCAGTTCCGATTTTTTCTTTTTGTCCACATTTGCTACTATAATGAAGATAGGCATTGACAGTGAAAGGTGTGACAGATCATGAATAAAAAAGACGTCATCAGACTGCTTGAACATATAGCCATATATATGGAATTAAAAGGGGAAAACACATTCAAAGTGGCAGCATTCCGAAAAGCGGCCGCTGCGCTTGAAGGCGATGATCGAAGTTTGAAAGATATAACAGACTTCCAATCCCTATCAGGCATCGGCAAAGGAACCGCAGCTGTTATCGAAGAATTTATAGAGAGCGGAACATCCAGTGTGCTGGATGAATTAAAGAAAGAAGTGCCGAGCGGGCTCATCCCCCTTCTGCAGCTGCAGGGCCTCGGAGGGAAGAAGATTGCGAAACTCTACCAAGAACTTGGCGTAGTGGATATGGAAACCCTGAAAGCTGCCTGTGAAGAAGGGAAAGTAAAAGAATTGGCGGGATTCGGGAAGAAGACAGAAGAAAAGATTCTCGAAGCCATCAGCCAGTCTGGTAAAAGGCCGGACAGGCTCCCGCTTGCCTATATGCTGCCGATAGCGGAGAAGCTTGAAAAGCATTTGAGGGATATGGATGGAATCATTCGCTTTTCCAGGGCAGGAAGCATCAGAAGACTTCGGGAAACCATTAAGGACCTTGATTTCATCATAGCCACAGAAAATCCTCAAAAAGTGAAGGAACATCTGATGTCGCTGCCGGATATTAAAGAGTCCATTGCGAATGGAATGACGAAGGTGTCGCTTACATTTGAATGGGACTATGATATTTCGGTAGATTTCCGTTTGGTGGAACCAAAAGAATTCGCTACAGCCCTTCATCATTTTACAGGCTCAAAGGATCATAATGTGAGAATGAGACAGCTTGCCAAAGATAGAGGCGAGAAAATAAGTGAATACGGGGTAGAGAACGCTGAAACGGGTGAAATTCTGACATTCGAATCAGAAAAGGATTTTTTCGCCCATTTCAACTTGCCGTTTATTCCTCCAGAAATCAGGGAGGACGGAAGTGAAGTGGAGCTATTCAAATCAGAAGACTCCATTGTTTCCCTGGAAAATATCAAAGGCGACCTGCATATGCACAGTACTTGGTCGGATGGTGCATTCTCTATAGAGGAAATGGTTGACGCCTGCAGGGAAAAAGGCTATGAATATATGGCCATTACCGATCATTCCCAATACTTGAAAGTCGCCAATGGCCTGACAGAAGAAAGAGTCAGGAAGCAGATGCAGGAAATTAGGAGTTTAAATGAGAAGTATGATGATATAACCATACTTTCAGGAATAGAAATGGATATTTTGCCTGATGCCACACTTGATTATTCAGATGAGCTTTTGCAGGAATTGGACATCGTCATTGCATCCATCCACTCCAGTTTCTCCCAGTCTAAGGGGAAAATCATGGAGAGGCTGAAGACAGCACTGGTCAATAATCATGTGGATATCATTGCCCATCCTACAGGAAGGCTGATTGGAAGGCGTGAAGGGTATCCGGTTGATATGGATATGCTGATCGAACTGGCTAAAGAAACAAAAACAGCTCTTGAATTGAATGCCAATCCAAATCGACTGGATTTATCATCAGAGAATATTGCCAAAGCACAGAAGTCAGGTGTCAAGATTGTCATCAATACGGATGCCCACAACAAAGATAACCTGAAATTCATGGAGCTGGGGGTTGCGGCTGCGAGAAAAGGCGGAATCGCGCCTGAAAATATCCTGAATACGTATAGCAAGGATCAATTAATGGCGTTTTTAAAACGCCACGACACTGAGTAGCAGAGAAGGGAGACTATCTCCATGTTAGAAAAAGTATTACGGACGTTAGAGTTCGATAAAATAAAAAATCAATTAATGGAGTTTGCTTCATCCGCTTTAGGAGCAGCCAAAGTAAAACAGCTTGTTCCTTCTTCGTCCTTTGAAGAAGTGGTTTTGATGCATGAAGAAACGGATGAAGCAGCAAGCGTGATCAGATTAAAAGGGAATGTTCCATTGGCAGGGATCCATGATATCAGGCCGCATGTAAAAAGATCGGAAATTGGCGGGATTCTTAGCCCTCAAGATTTTGTTCAAATTGCAAGTACGATGCATGCGAGCAGAGTCATCAAAAAATTCATTGATGATGTTGTGGAGCAGGATGCGATCCAAATTCCCATTTTAGCGGAAAAAGCGGATAGAATGGCTGTGCTGACTCCTTTGGAACATGAAATTCGAAATGCCATTGATGACAATGGAGAGGTCCTCGATTCTGCCAGTCCTGAATTAAGGAACATCAGAAACCAATCGAGAACGAACGAGGCACGTGTTAGAGAGAAACTTGAAGGATACATCCGTTCAAGCAATGCTGCAAAAATGCTGTCTGATGCAATCATTACCATCAGGAATGATCGTTATGTCATCCCGGTGAAGCAGGAGTACCGCAGCCATTACGGCGGGATTGTCCATGATCAATCTTCATCTGGACAAACATTATTCATAGAACCCCAGTCGGTTGTCCAGCTTAACAATCAGTTGAGGGAACTGCGAATGAAAGAACAGGAAGAAATCGATAAGATCCTTCAGCAGCTCTCTCAGGAAATCGCCGCAGTGAGCCATGAACTTTTTCAAATCGTTGGCGTCCTGGCAGAATTGGACTTTCTATTTGCAAAAGCAAGATTCGGGAAATCCATTAAGGCATCCAAACCGAGAATCAATGATCAAGGGATCGTCCGATTATATAAAGCACGCCACCCTATGCTTCCGATAGAGGAGGCAGTGGCCAATGACATCATCATTGGGGATGATTATTCTACGATCGTCATCACAGGGCCGAACACCGGCGGTAAGACGGTTACTTTGAAAACAATCGGGCTCTCCACCCTGATGGCACAAGCGGGCTTGCAGATTCCAGCACTGGACGGCTCAGAGATAGCTGTCTTTAAACAAGTCTTTGCTGATATTGGGGATGAGCAGTCCATTGAACAAAGCTTGAGTACTTTTTCTTCCCATATGGTGAATATTGTCGACATCCTTAAGAATGTGGATCACGAGAGCCTGGTTTTATTTGATGAATTAGGAGCGGGGACGGATCCTCAAGAAGGTGCAGCATTGGCTATTTCGATTCTTGATGAAGTATACCATCGAGGTGCAAAAGTCATTGCCACCACCCATTATCCTGAATTGAAGGCATATGGATACAACCGCGAAGGTGTCGTCAATGCTAGTGTTGAATTTGATATCGAAACATTGAGTCCGACATATAAGCTATTGATCGGAGTGCCCGGGCGAAGCAATGCATTTGAAATCTCCAAACGCCTTGGTTTGAATGATGATGTCATTCAGAATGCAAGATCTTATATCGGTACGGATACGAACAAAGTAGAGAAAATGATCGCTTCCCTCGAAGAAAGCCGTAAACTGGCTGAAGATGAGGAAAAAGAAGCATCCGAGCTATTAAAGAGCGCTGAAAAACTCCACAAAGATCTTCAGAAACAAATGATTGAGTTTTATGAAACGCGTGATTCCCTGTTTGAAAAAGCAGAGCAAAAGGCAGCAAAACTAGTGGATGCGGCCAAAGACGAAGCTGAAGATATCATCAAGAATCTAAGGCAGATGCAGATGGAGAAAAATGCGGAAATTAAAGAACATGAATTGATTGAAGCAAGGAAAAGGCTTGAGGACGCAGCTCCTAATCTTCCAAAATCCAAAAAAACAGCTGCTAAAGCCCAAACGAAGCATGAGCTGTCCCCAGGGGATGAAGTGAAAGTTCTAAGCTTTAATCAAAAAGGACATCTTGTGGAACGGGTGTCTTCAAAAGAGTGGCAAGTGCAAATCGGCATCATGAAAATGAAAGTGAACGAATCCGACCTGGAGTTCATCAAATCACAGCAGCCAAAAGTGGAAACAAGACCGGTTGCTACTGTGAAAGGTCGTGATTTCCACGTCAGCCTTGAACTTGATCTGCGGGGCGAAAGGTATGAGAATGCTCTCTTGAGAGTTGAGAAATATCTGGATGATGCCGTTCTTGCAGGTTATCCCCGAGTTTCGATCATCCATGGAAAAGGAACCGGTGCACTGCGCCAGGGCGTCCAGGAATATTTGAAAAATCACCGCAATGTGAAGCGAACGCGTTTTGGAGAAGCAGGTGAAGGGGGAAGCGGCGTCACTGTCGTTGAATTGAAGTAGGTATAAGGGGGATGAGGATCAAGTGAATCCTTTTTGGGAAAATGAGTATGTACAGACAGCGGGATACTATAGTGTAGTCATCCTGTGCATGGTTTTATTTTTGGCGGTCTTTGAATTTGTCACAAAATATAAAAATTGGGATGAGATCAAAAAAGGAAATCTGGCTGTAGCCATGGCAACAGGAGGGAAGATATTTGGCATCGCAAATATCTTCCGCCATTCCATCATGCAGCATAATACATTGTTTACCATGATAACCTGGGGAGTCTTCGGATTCGTTCTTCTTTTAATCGGGTACTTCATTTATGAATTTTTGACCCCGAAGTTCAAAATCGATGATGAAATACAACAGGATAATCGGGCAGTCGGATTTATTTCCATGGTCATTTCAATAGGATTATCTTATGTGATCGGAGCCAGTATTTCGTAAGGAGTGGGCATAAAGAATGGATACATTGGCGAAAGTGCTGCTGGCGCTGTGCGGCGGGTTTTTATTAATCGGAATCATATATATGGTATTTTTTGCTTAAGGGAAGAAGATCAGCTGACACACAGCTGGTCTTTTTTTGCATTTAAATGGTATAAGAGATAAATTGTAACGGGACTTTCGATATATTATAATAAATAAAGAAATTAAAATTTTCTAATTTTTTATGCGGTATATTCGAAAGGAGGATTCATATGTCAAATAAACCATGGCTTTCGCAATATCCGGAAGAGATCCCTGCATCCATTCCTTACGCACCCATTCCGGTTCAATCATATTTGGCTGAAGCAGCTGCCAAGTATCCGGAAAAAACGGCTATTCATTTTCTTGGCAAAGAGATGAAATATAAGGAAGTGCATGAAGCAGCACTTAAGCTGGCGAATTATTTAAAGAGCCTGGGAATTAAAAAAGGAGACAGGGTTGCGATCATGCTGCCGAATACTCCTCAGTCTGTCATAAGCTATTATGGCATCCTCTTTGCTGGTGGAATCGTCGTACAGACGAATCCGTTATATATGGAGAGGGAGCTTGAATATCAAATGAATGATGCAGGAGCGAAAGTCATCATCACCATGGATATTCTTTATCCAAGGGTGATGAAAGTCAAAGAATCGACCTCCTTGGAACATATTGTTGTAACCGCTATCAAGGACTATCTTCCATTTCCAAGGAATGTCGTCTATCCTTTCATGCAGAAACGGCAGTATGGGATAGTCGTCGATGTAAAGCACAGCGGAAATAATCATTTGCTGAAAACGATCTTGGCTGAGACGGAAGCTTCCCCCATCCAATTGGAATTTGATTTTGAAGAAGATCTCGCCCTGCTTCAATATACAGGCGGAACAACTGGTTTCCCGAAAGGGGTCATGCTGACTCATAAGAACTTAGTGTCAAATGCTTCCATGTGCGATGCGTGGCTCTATAAATGCAGGAAAGGCGAAGAGGTCATTTTAGGGATCCTCCCGTTCTTCCACGTTTACGGCATGACGGCTGTCATGATATTAGCCATCATGCAAGGATACAAGATGGTCCTGCTTCCTAAGTTCGATGCTGAAACGACATTGAAGACCATCCAAAAGCAAAAGCCTACCCTTTTCCCTGGGGCGCCAACGATCTATATAGGCTTATTGAATCATCCTAAACTCAAAAACTACGATCTATCTTCCATCGAATCATGCATCAGTGGTTCAGCACCGCTGCCTGTGGAAGTACAGGAGAACTTTGAAAAAGCAACGAACGGCAAATTGGTGGAAGGCTATGGATTGACAGAATCTTCCCCCGTAACACATGCGAATTTCCTTTGGGACAAAAAGCGGGTAAAAGGAAGTATAGGCGTCCCTTGGCCTGATACAGATTCCGCTATTCTATCCATGGAAGATGGAAAGCCTCTTCCTCCAGGGGAAGTAGGAGAAATTGCGGTGAAAGGCCCTCAAGTGATGAAAGGCTATTGGAACAGGCCTGAAGAGACCGAGCAGATCTTGAAGGATGGCTGGCTTTTGACTGGAGACCTTGGCTATATGGATGAAGACGGATATTTCTATGTGGTGGACCGCAAAAAAGATATGATCATTGCAGGTGGATTCAATATTTATCCGCGGGAAATCGAAGAAGTCCTTTATGAGCATGAATCTGTCCAGGAAGCAGTGGTAGCCGGAGTTCCGGATGCCTATAGGGGAGAAACGGTGAAGGCCTATATTGTGAAAAAGGATGGCGCCGCTCTTACGGAAGAAGAGTTGAATGCTTTTGCGAGAAAGCATCTTGCAGCTTATAAAGTCCCAAGAATCTATGAATTCAGGGAAGAATTGCCTAAAACTGCAGTAGGGAAAATATTAAGGCGTGCCCTTGTAGAAGAAGAAAAGAAAAAAATAAAAGAAGCTTAATCCTCATCGATAGGTTCACATTTGGAGCCGGGCATCATGGCTCTGTATTTTTGCACTTTTCTCAATTAGATAGACAGGCTATTCTTGACAACCATATAGTTTCTCATTATGATAGAAATATGAATGATGGTTCATTCATCATTTCGAAAGTCAAAGAATATCAGGTGATAGCTATGAAGCGGAATAAACCAAAATATAAACAGATCATTGATGCTGCTGTCATTGTGATTGCCGATAATGGCTATCATCAAGCACAAGTTTCAAAGATTGCAAAACAAGCAGGAGTCGCAGATGGCACCATCTATCTGTACTTTAAAAACAAAGAAGATATCTTGATTTCATTATTCCAGGAAAAAATGGGATTGTTTGTTGAAAAAATTCAAGATGTTATAGCAGGAAAACAAAAAGCGGCAGAGAAGTTATTAGTGATGATAGAAAATCATTTTAAAATTCTATCGGATGATCATCATTTGGCCATCGTCACTCAATTGGAACTGAGACAGTCGAACAAAGATCTTCGCTTAAAAATCAATGATGTCTTAAAGGAATACTTGCTGTTGATGGATGACATCCTTCAGGAAGGCATCGATAACGGTGAATTCGATTCCAAGCTTAGTATCAGGCTGGCAAGACAGATGATTTTTGGTACAATTGACGAAACAGTCACCACATGGGTAATGAATGATCAAAAGTATGATCTCGTAAAACAAGCTCCAGCCGTTCATCATCTCTTGCTTCAGGGCTGTGGACAAAAAGGAGAATAAAAGAGATAGGGGGATTGGTGTGCAGTACTTATCTTTAAGAAAAGACAATCATGTGGGCTTTGTAACCCTAAACCGCCCTCCAGCGAATGCATTGGCTTCAGGCGTGATCGAGGAGCTTTCCCTGCTGCTGGATGAAGTGGAAAAAGATGAAGAAATCAGAGTCCTGCTTCTGCACGGTGAAGGAAGATTCTTCTCAGCGGGAGCGGATATTAAAGAATTCACTTCCATTCAAACGGGAGAAGACTTCACAAAACTTGCAGGCAAGGGCCAGGATGTATTTGAAAGGCTTGAACAATTCGGAAAGCCTGTCATTGCAGCCATTCATGGAGCTGCTCTTGGCGGAGGACTTGAATTGGCAATGGCCTGCCACATCCGCTATGTAAGTGAAACTGCAAAATTAGGCCTTCCTGAACTTCAATTGGGACTTGTTCCCGGATTTGCTGGGTCACAGAGGCTTCCACGATATGTCGGGATGCCAAAAGCGGCTGAAATGCTTTTGACAAGCGAGCCGATTACAGGAACAGAAGCAGTATCCTGGGGACTTGCGAATGCGGCATACCCGGAAGAGAGCCTTTTAGAAGAGGCTTCAAAGACGGCTCATAAAATTGCCGAGAAAAGCCCGGTTGCCATGAAAGCGGCAATCGAACTCCTCAACTACGCCAAAAACCATGACTATGCCAATGGCGTAAAACGAGAAGGAGAACTATTCGGCCACGTATTCATGTCCGAAGACGGCAAAGAAGGCATCAGCGCATTCATAGAAAAAAGAAAGCCTGAATTCAGAGGAAAATAATAAAAAAGAAAAATTAAAAATAAATTTTTTTATCATTAATTTTCTTAATATTTTAAACTAAAATAATGTTTTCATTATTAGGAGGGCACAAAATGAACATCTTCGTTTTAATGAAGCGAACTTTTGACACAGAAGAAAAAATAACTATTTCCGGCGGCCAAATCAATGAAGACGGCGCTGAATTCATCATCAACCCATATGACGAATACGCAGTGGAAGAAGCTATCCAGATTCGAGACGCGCACGGCGGTGAAGTGACAGTCGTAACAGTAGGAAACAGCGAAAGCGAAAAGCAGCTCCGTACAGCGTTGGCAATGGGTGCTGATAAAGCCGTTCTGATCAATACAGAAGATGATCTTGAATATGGAGATCAATTTACAACTGCAAAAATTTTAGCTGAATATTTAAAGGATAAAGATGCAGATATCATTCTTGGCGGGAACGTAGCGATCGACGGCGGTTCTGGACAAGTTGGGCCTCGTGTAGCCGAATTGCTTGACATCTCTTATGTCACTACTATCACGAAACTTGAAGTGAACGGAGATAAAGCAACAATCGTGAGAGATGTTGAAGGAGATTCAGAAGTCATCGAAGCTTCCCTTCCATTGCTTGTGACTGCGCAGCAAGGATTGAATGAGCCCCGATATCCTTCTTTGCCGGGAATCATGAAGGCGAAGAAAAAGCCATTGGAAGAGCTTGAACTGGATGATCTTGATTTAGATGAAGATGATGTAGAAGCTAAGACAAAAACGATTGAAATCTATCTGCCGCCTAAAAAGGAAGCAGGCAAGGTCCTTGAAGGAGATCTTCAAGATCAAGTGAAAGAACTGGTTAATCTATTGAATAAAGAAGCGAAAGTCATATAAATAGAATACTTTTAACTCGAGAAGGACAAACAGGAGGGAATAGCATGTCTAGAAAAGTTTTGGTATTGGGTGAAGTGAGAGATGGTTCTCTTCGCAACGTTTCATTCGAAGCGATTGCGGCTGGGAAAACAATTGCAGAGGGCGGAGAAGTTGTCGGTGTTTTAATCGGCGATTCTGTAAGCGCTTTAGGCGAACAGCTTATCCATTACGGAGCAGACCGTGTGGTTGTAGTAGAAGATGAAAAGCTGAAGCAATATTCTTCTGATGGATTCTCACAGGCATTCAAAGCTGTGGCGGATGCTGAAAATCCAGAAGGAATCGTGTTTGGCCATACGGCTCTAGGAAAAGACCTTGCGCCTAAAATCGCAGGTAAATTGAACACTGGCCTTATTTCAGATGCTACTGCTGTAGAAGAAGCAGGCGGCAATATCGTCTTCACAAGACCGATTTATTCCGGTAAAGCATTTGAAAAGAAAATTGTAACGGATGGCATCATTTTTGCGACAGTTCGTCCAAACAATATTCCATCCCTTGAAAAAGATGAGTCCCGCAGTGGGGATGTATCATCCGTTTCAGCTGAAATCAAAGACCTGCGCACCGTTATCAAAGAGGTAGTCCGCAAGGCAAGCGAGGGTGTAGATCTTTCAGAAGCAAAGGTGATCATTGCCGGTGGACGCGGTGTTAAAAGTGAAGATGGCTTTGAGCCTTTAAAAGAACTTGCAGATGTACTAGGAGGAGCAGTCGGTGCTTCACGTGGAGCATGTGATGCGGACTACTGCGACTACTCCCTGCAGATCGGCCAAACAGGGAAAGTCGTAACGCCTGACTTATATATCGCATGCGGCATCTCAGGAGCGATTCAGCATTTAGCTGGTATGTCCAACTCCAAAGTAATCGTCGCAATCAATAAAGATCCAGAGGCAAACATCTTTAAAGTGGCTGACTATGGAATCGTGGGGGACTTGTTCGAAGTAGTACCAATGCTCACAGAAGAATTCAAGAAACTTAAAGTAGCCAACTCATAATTATTTTCTTAAGCAAAAGCGGCTGAACGGCCGCTTTTTTCTTGCAGCGGCGAAATGAATAGCACCCGAAATAAAAGGGAAAGTTACGTACGAGCAAATCATTCGCAACATACTATAATGAGTGATATACTACGTTTAAGATTTAAGGAAATTATAGGAGGCATAACAATATGGCTATCACAAATGCAACTGATCAAAACTTTGGTGCTGAAACTAGTCAAGGGCTAGTATTGGCTGATTTTTGGGCTCCGTGGTGCGGACCTTGTAAAATGATCGCTCCAGTACTTGAAGAGCTTGACTCTGAAATGGGCGACAAAGTAAAAATCGTAAAAGTGGATGTAGATGAAAACCAAGAAACTGCAAGCAGCTTCGGAGTTATGAGCATCCCTACATTGATTGTTCTAAAAGACGGGGAAGTCGTTGATAAAGTAATCGGATTCCAGCCAAAAGAAGCTTTGGCAGAACTTTTAAACAAACACGCATAATCAATCTTCACAAAAAAAGCTGCCGGACCACGGCAGCTTTTCTTTTTAGTAGTTTACTGCTTGCCCAGCATAGCCATCAAGGCCTTATAAATCAGGAAGAGAGAGAAAATCACAATCGCCAATATTCCAATTAAGGTAGTTATCGGCGCTATGCTTGCCAAAAAGGTGCCTGCTAAAGGAACTTTAATTAATGCTAACCCTGCTAATATACCAGCTAACATCAAAAGTATTAATCGATCCATACTGTTAACCCTCCTCTCCATGCATTATATGTCCATTAAATAGGTTGGGTGACCAAGTAATGGAGAAGTGGGCCGGGAAAAAAGTATCGGAAGAAGAAAAGATATCACGCTGAATTTTCTGCACTTGATAATGCATTAACCCATTCGTTTTCATTTTCCGCCTCCGACGGTATAATATAATCATTGAAACAGCCTCACCAAAAACGGAATTGTATGAGGCTTTTGGAGTTGGTAATCATTGAATGAATTGATTAAAAATAAATTAGCACTGCTGCCCGATCAGCCGGGGTGCTATTTGATGAAGGACCGCCAAGGAACCATCATCTATGTAGGAAAGGCGAAAATACTCAAGAACCGCGTCCGCTCTTATTTCACCGGATCCCATGATGGCAAGACGCAGAGGCTGGTCAGTGAAATAGAGGATTTTGAATATATCGTCACTTCATCCGATCTTGAAGCGTTGATTTTGGAAATGAACCTGATTAAAAAATGGGATCCAAAATACAATGTGATGCTGAAGGATGATAAAAGCTATCCTTTTATTAAATTGACTGCTGAGCGCCACCCCCGTCTGATTACGACAAGAAAAGTGAAAAAAGATAAAGGGAAATATTTTGGCCCGTACGCCAACGTTGGTGCAGCAAATGAAACGAAGAAGCTGCTCGACCGACTTTATCCTTTGAGGAAATGCTCCACACTTCCAGATCGTGTCTGCCTCTACTATCACCTTGGGCAGTGTTTGGCTCCATGCGTAAAAGAAGTGAAGGATGAAACCTATAAGCAGATGGTGGATGAAATCACCAGGTTTCTTAATGGGGGATACAAGGAAGTCAAGTTGGAATTGACTAAAAAGATGGAAGAAGCTTCTATGAATCTGGAGTTTGAACGTGCAAAGGAATTCCGGGACCAAATCATCCATATCGAAGCCACTATGGAAAAACAGAAAATGACAATGACAGATTTCACTGACAGAGATATCTTTGGGTATGCTGTTGATAAAGGATGGATGTGCGTCCAAGTTTTTTTTGTCCGTCAAGGGAAGATGATCGAAAGGGATGTTTCCCTTTTCCCGGTGTATGATGAACCGGATAATGAATTCTTAACTTATTTAGGGCAGTTCTATTCAAAAAACAATCATTTCAAGCCGAAGGAACTGTTGGTCCCAGAATCAGTGAATGAAAATCTTGCTGCTGAACTCCTTCAGATAAAGGTACTGAAACCAGTCAGAGGGCAGAAAAAAGACTTGGTCCGGCTGGCTGAAAAAAATGCGAAAATCGCCTTATCTGAGAAATTTGCATTGATCGAGAAAAATGAAAAGCGTACCGTCCTGGCTGTGGAAAATCTCGGTGAAGCAATGGGGATTTATACCCCGCATCGGATTGAAGCTTTTGACAACTCCAATATACAAGGCGCCGATCCGGTTTCAGCCATGGTTGTATTTACAGATGGCCGTCCGGATAAAAAGGAGTACAGGAAGTATAAAATAAAAACCGTAAAAGGGCCGGATGACTATGACTCCATGCGGGAAGTCATACGGAGAAGGTACACCCGGGTCTTAAAGGATGGGCTTCCTCTGGCTGATTTAATAGTGATAGATGGAGGGAAAGGCCAGATAGAAGCTGCAAGGGACGTACTCGTGAATGAGCTAAACTTGGAGATTCCAGTCGCGGGTCTTGCCAAGGATGATAAACACAGGACATCCCTGCTCCTATTCGGGAATCCGCTTGAAGTGGTGCCTCTTGAGAGGAACAGCCAGGAATTCTATTTGCTGCAAAGAATCCAAGATGAAGTGCATAGGTTTGCAATCACTTTCCATAGACAGCTTCGCGGCAAGACTACCTTCAACTCGATCCTCGATGAAATTGAAGGGGTGGGTCCAAAGAGGAAGAAGCAGCTGTTGAAGCATTTTGGCTCCATGAAAAAAATGAAAGAAGCAACAGTGGAAGATCTTATAGAGTCAGGGCTCCCGGAAAAAGTGGCTAAAAATATTTTTGAGAAATTACGTGACTAGCATATTCTTCTTTCGGCAGGCTGTGCTATAATGAGGACAACTTTATACGAAATCACTTTTTAAAAGTGATGATAGAGGTGCAGACTTCAAGAGTAGTCATTAAGAGGCGTATGAGCGCTGAAGAAGGATGATGAAAGGGGATGTCTGCCGAAGTGGGAAAGTACTCATGGCTTTTTCGCTGGTTCTGCATTGAACAAATGCAGGATTGTCAAGATGGTCACATCTTGGAGAGCTATCTCACCAGTGCTGCTTTTTTTATTTACGAGCATCCAAGGGCAATGAGATATCTCATTGCCCTTTTTCTATTGGTGAAACCTTTCTCCAAATGGTATTTCTAAACGAAAGAAGGAGAAACAAATGGGGCTTATTGTTCAAAAATTCGGTGGGACTTCCGTGGGGAGTGCAGAGAGAATTCAAAATGCTGCCAAAAGGGTAGCTGATGAAATTGAAAAAGGAAATCAAGTGGCTGTGGTCGTCTCTGCTATGGGGAAATCAACAGACGCCCTGGTGTCTTTGGCACAGAGCATCAGTTCGATGCCGAATAAGAGGGAAATGGATATGCTGCTTGCAACAGGTGAGCAGGTAACGATTTCACTGATGGCGATGGCATTGCAGGAAATGGGGATAAAAGCTGTTTCACTGACAGGCTGGCAGGCAGGCATAAGAACGGAAGCGGTGCCTGGAAACGCAAGGATAACAAATATCCAAAACGAGAAGATGATGAATTACTTGGACGAGGATAAAGTAGTGATTGTTGCAGGATTTCAAGGGTTGGATGAACATGATGAAATTACAACACTCGGGCGGGGCGGTTCCGATACGACAGCCGTAGCCCTTGCAGCTGCATTAAAAGCAGATAGGTGCGATATTTATACAGATGTACCAGGAGTTTTTACTTCCGATCCAAGATATGTGAATGATGCACGGAAGCTCCATTCTATTTCTTACGATGAAATGTTGGAATTGGCTAATCTGGGTGCAGGTGTGCTTCATCCAAGGGCAGTTGAATTTGCCAAAAATTACGGAGTGCCGCTTGAAGTTCGTTCAAGCATGGAAAATATCGAAGGAACCATTATTGAGGAGGAAGCATCAATGGAGCAAAATTTAATCGTACGCGGTGTTGCATTTGAAGAAGATATCATACGTGTCACACTTACTGGTCTTTCAAATGAACTGCATCATTTGTCTCAAATCTTCATGACGCTGGCCGCTGAACATGTCAATGTTGACATCATCATCCAAAGCCGGACAGAATCACAGCAAGCAAGCGTCTCTTTTTCTATCAAGAAAGATGTCCTTCAAGATACGATTCGCATCCTTGAAGAAAATAGGGTTTTATTAGGTTTTGAGGATGTAGAATATGAAACAGGACTTGCCAAGGTATCCATTGTAGGATCAGGGATGGTATCCAATCCGGGTGTAGCAGCAAGGATGTTCAAGGCGCTCGCTGACAATGAGATTCAGATCAAAATGGTAAGCACTTCTGAAATCAAAGTTTCTACTGTCATCAGCCAAGAGAGGATGATCGATGCTGCCAACATCCTTCATAATGAGTTTGGCTTGAGTGGGATTGAAGCCCCGGTGGAAGCGAAATAAAAATAAGCTATAAAAAAAGAAGGCTTGGAGTTCAAGCCTTCTTTTTTGTATTCTCTATACTTCTATCAATCTGCTACTTTATCCTTTTGATCCCATTGGACAAGGATATGTACTTTTTTCTGGCGCTTTTGCACCTCTTCATATGCCTCAGTGATTGTTTTTTGCTGGGTTTGAATCTGCTGGGCCAAAAAACCAGCTTCCATCCGGAAACAGGACTGTTCCTTCATCTCGAGCCTTTTTTGAATGGAAGGACTCGTCAATTCATACTCAGTGGAATTTTTTCCTTGCTTCACGGCTTTTAAATGACCCCAGCCAGCTTCCAAGAAAAATGATTGGATTTCCTCATCGGACAGCAGAGGAAATTTCCGTGCAAGGTGCTTTCCGGCCCAGTATAAAATATCCGGTGTTTCTTTTCCAAGCAAATCCGGAATGAGGACCTCCCTTAATAATTCATACCCAAAAAGCGGCACCGTATCCTGGCGGGGCGGTTCTGCTTCATTATGATCGTGTTCATTTTCATGCGAGTTTTCGGATTCCATGGATAGTAGTTCTTCTGAAGAAGTTTTCACGTTATTCCCCTCTTTCTATACCCACTATTATATACAAAACAAAGAGATGTTTAAAAAGGAAAAAAGTACTGGAATATTTTTTCACGATATTTTATTGTTTACCATTACACACAGATAACATCAATTTATTCAGTAAAACCCACGAATATGAACATGCAGGCGAGTTTGAACTACAGTTGATTTTGTGAATACGTTTTCTTGACGCTCACCCTACATGGGAGTAAAATGGACATGTCACATTATTGTTATAATTCAATAATGCATCGCTTGTCGCATTGAATCGAATGCTGTCTACAAGTCGGGTGCAGAGCTTTCATCATTAAGGGGGGTAAATCATGGCTGGAAATCGTGAATTTAATTATCGCAGATTGCACTCATTGCTAGGAGTAATTCCTGTTGGTTTATTCTTGTGCCAACATTTAGTAGTGAATCATTTTGCCACACGCGGAGAAGCGGCATTCAATGATGCTGCTCATTTTATGGAATTACTTCCTTTCCGCTATTTCTTGGAAATCTTTATTATTTTCCTGCCTTTGCTGTTCCACGCAATTTACGGGCTTTATATTGCATTTACGGCAAAAAACAACGCCAGCAGATTCGGTTATTTCCGCAACTGGATGTTTATGCTGCAACGTGTATCCGGTGTAATCACTTTGGCTTTCGTTGCATGGCATGTATGGGAAACGCGCGTTCAGGCAGCATTTGGCGCTGAAGTTAATTTCCAAATGATGGAGAACATTCTGTCTAATCCATTTATGCTTGCTTGGTACATAATCGGTGTGGTTTCAACAGTATTCCACTTTGCTAATGGATTATGGTCATTCTGCGTAAGCTGGGGAATTACAGTAACGCCTAAATCACAGCTTATTTCTACATACGTTACATTATTGATTTTCGTAGCATTGTCAGTAGTGGGCGTATCAGCACTTCTTGCATTCGTCTAATACAGGAAGGTTTTCCTTCTGATTGATAGATAGAATGATTGACTGTTTCAAAGAAAGAACATTGTAAAAAGGAGTGAGTATACGATGAATAACGGAAAAATCATCGTGGTCGGCGGTGGACTAGCCGGCTTGATGGCAACTATTAAAATCGCAGAAACAGGAACACCGGTCGATCTGTTTTCACTAGTGCCTGTTAAGCGTTCTCACTCTGTGTGTGCGCAAGGTGGCATCAATGGTGCGGTTAATACAAAAGGGGAAGGCGATTCTCCTTGGATCCACTTTGACGATACGATATATGGAGGAGACTTCCTTGCGAATCAGCCTCCAGTAAAAGCGATGTGTGATGCAGCACCTGGCATCATTAACTTGCTTGATCGTATGGGTGTTATGTTCAACCGTACACCAGAGGGATTATTGGACTTCCGCCGTTTTGGAGGAACAGAGCATCATAGAACTGCATTTGCCGGGGCAACTACTGGCCAGCAGCTTTTGTATGCCTTGGATGAGCAAGTAAGACGCCATGAAGTGTCCGGTCTTGTCAATAAATTTGAAGGCTGGGAATTCCTTGGAGTCATCACAGATGATGAAGGAATTGGCCGTGGAATCGTGGCTCAGGATCTGAAGACGATGGAAATCAAATCCTTCCCTGCTGATGCAGTCATCATGGCATCAGGCGGTCCGGGAATCATCTTCGGAAAATCAACGAACTCAGTCATCAACACTGGTTCAGCAGCATCCATCCTTTATCAACAAGGCGCATATTATGCGAATGGAGAGTTTATCCAAATCCATCCTACGGCCATCCCAGGGGATGACAAACTTCGCTTGATGAGTGAATCAGCCCGTGGTGAAGGTGGACGTGTATGGACGTATAAAGATGGAAAGCCTTGGTATTTCCTGGAGGAAAAATATCCTGCATACGGAAACTTGGTGCCGCGTGATATCGCAACACGTGAAATTTTTGACGTCTGTGTTAACCAAAAGCTTGGAATCAACGGGGAGAACATGGTTTACCTTGATCTGTCCCATAAAGATCCAAAAGAATTGGATATCAAATTAGGCGGAATCATTGAAATCTATGAAAAATTCATGGGTGATGATCCACGTAAAGTTCCAATGAAAATCTTCCCTGCTGTCCATTATTCTATGGGTGGACTTTGGGTTGACTATGATCAAATGACGAGTATCCCTGGTGTATTTGCTGCCGGAGAATGCGACTATTCCCAGCATGGAGGAAATCGTCTAGGCGCCAACTCCTTGCTTTCTGCCATCTTTGGCGGTATGGTTGCAGGTCCAAATGCAGTTAAATACGTTAAAGGACTTGAAAAACATTCTGATGATATTTCTTCAACAGTTTACGACCGTTTCGTAAAAGCTGAAGAAGAAAAATGGAATGGCATCCTATCAATGGATGGAAAAGAAAACGCCTATGTCCTTCATAAGGAACTAGGTGAATGGATGACTGACAACGTAACAGTTGTCCGCCATAATGATAAGCTTCTTCAAACAGATCAGAAGATCCAAGAATTGATGGAGCGCTATAAAAATATCAATATCAATGATACAGCTAAATGGAGCAACCAAGGAGCGACGTTCACACGTCAGCTTCAAAACATGCTTCAGCTTGCACGTGTCATCACTATTGGTGCATACAACCGCAACGAAAGCCGCGGAGCGCACTACAAACCGGAATTCCCGAAACGAAACGATGAAGAATTCCTTAAGACGACTATGGCTAAATACAATGCTGAAACGAATCAACCGGAATTCCACTATGAAGAAGTGGATCTTTCCTTGATTCCACCACGCGAACGCGACTATACCAAAAGTAAGAAAGAGGCGAATAAAGGATGAGTGAAAACAAAAAAGTTCGCTTCATCATTACACGTCAAGATAGTCCTGAAGCGACACCTTACCAAGAAGAATTCGAATTGAATTATCGTCCGAACATGAACGTCATTTCTGCTTTGATGGAAATCCGACGCAATCCGGTCAATGCCAAAGGACAGGCTACTACTCCAATCACTTGGGATATGAACTGTCTTGAGGAAGTCTGCGGTGCCTGTTCAATGGTAATCAACGGAAAGCCAAGACAATCCTGTACAGCTCTAGTCGATAAATTGGAACAGCCAATCCGCTTAGAGCCGATGCGTACATTCCCTGTTGTCCGCGACTTGCAGGTTGACAGAAGCAGAATGTTCGATTCATTGAAGAAAGTCAAGGCTTGGATTCCTATCGATGGAACGTACGATCTTGGTCCTGGTCCG
This sequence comes from Falsibacillus pallidus, assembly GCF_003350505.1. NCBI lineage: Bacteria > Bacillati > Bacillota > Bacilli > Caryophanales > Bacillaceae > Falsibacillus > Falsibacillus pallidus. Next base: position 253,461 of record NZ_QQAY01000003.1, on the reverse strand, counting down.
CGCATGCCTGAGAAGAAACGCCAATGGGCATACGAGTTGTCAAAATGTATGACATGCGGCGTCTGCTTGGAAGCATGTCCGAATGTGAACAGCAAATCTGATTTCATCGGTCCTGCACCATTGTCTCAAGTACGTTTGTTCAATGCACATCCAACAGGTGAAATGAACAGAGACGAGCGCCTTGAATCCATCATGGGTGATGGAGGACTTGCGAACTGCGGCAACTCTCAAAACTGTGTACAATCTTGTCCAAAAGGCATTCCTTTGACAACATCCATCGCAGCTTTGAACCGCGACACTACATTCCAAATGTTCCGCAACTTCTTCGGAAGCGACAAAACTGTATAATGGGTATGAAAGAAACCGTCAGAAATGGCGGTTTTTTTATTTGTCTTAAACCGGAAACGTCCCGATTTTGATTGCCAACATAAATGAAATCGACCAATAATGGAATACTAAACGGAAAAAGCGGAGGTGGATGATATGAAAAAAATCATATTACAAAAAGCAGCTGCACTCCTTTTAGTATTTTCTCTCTTGCCAATCCATGCAACTGTTTCTTTTGCGGAAGAAAAGCCTTCGGATTATGATATTACGCTCCTTTATACAAATGATACACATTCCCACTTGGAAAATATGCCTTATCTTCATACCCTCATTAAACAAAATGAAAATCCGAGAAGCCTTTTGCTCGATGCAGGAGATGTCTTTTCCGGAACTTTATTCTTTGTCCAATTCCTAGGCCAGGCCGATGCTCAATTAATGAATCAGATTGGATATGATGCCATGACGATTGGAAACCATGAGTTCGATCGTACATCCCAGGTGCTCGCCAATTTTATAACAAAATCAAACTTCCCGCTCCTAAGCGCCAATATCAGGTTAGATGGCGATAAAACACTGGGGCCATTATATAGAAAGGAAATAGGCGATCCCCCTGAAAATGGAAAAATCTATCCCGCCATAGTGAAGGAAGTCAATGGGAATAGGATTGGAATTATTGGATTGACTACTTTGGATACTCCAATCCTTTCACGCCCATCAAAAGAGATTGAATTCGAGAATGCAAAAAAGAGCGCAAGAAAATGGATCGAAAAATTAAAGGATATGAATGTGGACAAAGTGATTGTCCTTTCCCATCTTGGTATTTTCGAGGACAAAAAATTAGCGAAATCCGTCAAGGGAATCGATGTCATCGTCGGTGGACATACACATACAAAAATTCCAAAACCGATTGTGATGAATAAGAAGACCGAACCTACACTGATTGTCCAGGCGTATCGTCATGCCAATTTTTTAGGCAGACTTGATTTATCTTTCGGCTCCGATGGGGTTTTGGAGAAATGGAACGGGAAACTGATCAATGTCCTTTCGAAAAATGTTGCTCCTGACCCGACAGCTATGGAAATGGTGAAACAATTCACCGGGGAAATCAATGTAATGAATCAGAAAATCATCGGCAATACCGCTGTTTATTTAAACGGAGATTTAAGGGACGTCCGTACGCAGGAAACGAACCTTGGTGATCTCGTGGCAGATTCCATGCTCAATGAGGCTAAAAAAATGACCCAGGCTGATTTGGCGTTAATGAACGGAGGAGGAATACGTAATTCAATCTCCCCTGGTCCAATCACCCTTGGAACCATACGATCAGTCCTGCCTTTTCAAAACCAGCTGGCAGTACTGACCATGTCAGGTGCACAAATCAAGGAAGCCCTTGAGTTTGCTTTGGCAGATATCAATGAAGAAGCGGGGAGGTTTCTTCAAATGTCAGGCCTGAACATCCAATACAATCCTTTCTCCCCACCCGGTAATAAGATTATAGAAGCCAAAGTGATCAAAAATGGCGCATATGCACCATTGGAGGCTGACAAAATGTATAGAGTTGTGGTCAATGAGTTTCTTTCCGATGGAGGAGACGGTTTTGACATGTTCCGATTGGCTAAAGAACAAGGAAATTCGGAAATTTTGCCTCTAGTCGATTATCAGGCACTTGCATCGTATATCCAAACTGCGGGAACGATTGACATTCAGCCGGAAGGGAGAATAGTGAGAATTTCTTAATTTCAGACTTCATTCTTTGCAACAAGTGAAAAAGACCCTATAATAAAAGAATGAACATTCATTCATTTTTAAAAGGGGTTGAAATCATTGTTGAATCGTGTTGCCTATATAAATGAACCTGAAAGCTGGAAGGAAGAATTTGAATTTTACCACCCATTGACGGTAAGGTTTTCTGAAACGGATATGTTTGGGCATTTGAACAATACCGTTCCATTTACATATTTTGAAGAAGCAAGGATAGAGTTTTTCAAGAGTAAAGGATTTATGCAGGATTGGGTCAAGCCGGAAAGCGAGCAAATCCCTGTCGTAGCAGACCTCCAGTGTGATTTCTTGCAGCAAGTATTTTTTGGTGAGGCATTAAAGGTATTTGTGAAAGCAGCGAAAGTCGGTACATCATCAGTCGACCTTCACTATATGGGAATTAAACAAAATGATGACATCTGCTTTGTCGGACGGGGAACGATGGTCCAAATTTCTAAAAAGACCGGGAAAGGCGTCCCATGGACCGAAGAAATGAAGCAAAAACTGGGTATGCGTGCGTCTGTAAAATAAACAAAAATGTGAAGCAACTTTTTTTCTTTTTTTTGCATATTCTTTGCCTTTATCATGTCACTTCAATTATTTAAGTCACATATGATAGCGTGACGACCAAAATACCCATCCCCGCGGTTTAAAGCTGGCGAAGGCAAGGAGGGTTACAATAGTTGAAGGACAATGATTTCACTCACAAACCGTTGCTCACAAAGAGAGAAAAAGAAGTATTCGAATTGTTAGTACAAGACAAAACAACGAAGGAAATCGCAAGCGAACTGTTTATCAGTGAGAAAACAGTTCGGAACCATATTTCCAACGCCATGCAAAAGCTTGGAGTTAAAGGCCGTTCACAAGCCGTAGTGGAACTTCTTCGCATGGGAGAATTAAAGCTATAAAGGTTGCCGGCTACCCTGATGTGGTTAGCCGGTTTCTCCATTTTTATAAGTTTAGAGGGTTTTTGAATGCCCTCCGAATAATTCATTCTTGATATTTGATGAGAAAAAAGGGAAAATGACGATAGAAGGATCAATTGAAATAGGGAGTGCATTAAATGATTAAGGAAAACGTCAGCCAGGAAAATCTTGATGTCGTTGCTGATATAGAAAAAGATTTGCGCTACATATCTGCTATCATTAAACAAAAGGGCCGTGAGATCTTGAGCAATTATACGATCACACCACCACAGTTTGTTGCATTGCAGTGGCTTTTTGAGGATGGCGATATGACGATTGGAGATCTATCCAACAAAATGTTCCTTGCATGCAGCACGACAACGGATTTAGTGGATCGTATGGAAAAAAATGAGTTGGTCATGCGTGTGAAGGACCCGAATGACCGCCGTGTCGTCCGCATTCATCTGCTTGATGAAGGGAAAAGGATTATTGATGAAGTGATCCGAAAGCGGCAAATTTATTTAAATGAACTTCTTCAAAACTTTTCAAGCGATGAAGTCTTAAACCTAAAAGACAACCTAGTTAAACTACACCATGAAATGAAGGATAAATGAGGCGAGCAGCTTGAATCAACCGATAGGAATCATCGATTCGGGAGTTGGCGGCTTGACTGTTGCCAAAGAGGTCATGCGCCAGCTGCCAAAAGAAACAATCTATTATTTTGGGGATACGGCAAGGTGTCCTTATGGTCCGAGGCCTGTGGAAGAGGTAAGAACTTTTACTTGGCAAATGACAAAATTTTTACATGACCATCAAATCAAGATGCTGATTATAGCGTGCAATACCGCAACTGCTGCAGCACTTGATGAAATCAGGTCCGAACTGGATATTCCTGTCATAGGGGTTATTTATCCAGGCGCAAGGGCCGCATTGAAATTGACCAAGAATGAGAAAGTCGGTGTGCTGGGTACGATCGGTACGGTTAAGAGCGGAGCCTACGATGAGGCGCTTTCCACCCTTAATCAAAAGGTATCCGTTCATTCGCTGGCATGCCCCAAGTTTGTTCCTTTAGTGGAAAGCGGCGAATATGGCAGTTCGTTCGCTAAGAAAATCGTTGCTGAAACATTAAAGCCTGTCAAGAATTGGGGAATCGACACACTGATTCTCGGATGCACACACTATCCTCTCCTGCAGCCGGTCATTGAAAATTTCCTCGGCAAAAGGGTGAAAGTGATCAGTTCAGGCGAAGAAACAGCAAGGGAAGCCAGTACGATCCTCTATCATAATCGAATATTATCAAACAATAAAGAAGCCCCGATGCATCGATTCTTCACGAGCGGTTCAGAACCGATTTTCACAAGGATTGCATCAGATTGGCTTGACATTGATATAGCACATGCAGAAACCATCCGTTTATGACGGGTGGTTTTTTGTATGAATGAGCCGCTTCCGCTTTTTTTGTAATCCAGCTCCGCCTCCTAGAGGCTAGGAGACTTCCCTCAGCACACTTACGATAAGTCAACATCGAATCGCTTCGCTCTTCGTGTTTCCTTTATCTCGTGGTGCTGCGCTCCAGTCTCTACGCCTCTTAACAGTCGGCTCCGCTTTTTTTTGTCCAAGCGGTCTATTTGTCCACACTAGCTCGTATACATGTAGTACAAACTGTCTTTAGGAGGGTTATTGCATGTCAAATAAAACAAAAGCGACGATTGCCGTCACGGTTTTGGCTTCTTCAGTTTATTTATCTGGATGTGGGTTATTCGGGGGGGATAAGGAAAAGGTGGATCCTCCGCAGGATGTTTCCTATCTTAAGGAAGGACAAACGGTTGAAACATCCGCGGGCAAGGATGGCAAGGGCAAAGCTGCTTCGAGTGAAGCAAATGAACAGACTCAGCCAACAGAGCTGTATTTGATCAATAAAGACGGGTATGTGATGGCTCAGACACTGCAGCTTCCGAAAACGGAAGGGATAGCAAAAGAAGCATTGGAGTACCTGGTGGCCAACGGTCCAGTTTCTGAAATGCTTCCTAACGGGTTCCGGGCAGTCCTGCCGGCAGATACGGAAGTGCTTGGCGTCGATATTAAAGATGGTGTGGCTGTAGCAGACTTCTCAAAAGAATTCTCGACATATCAAGCTGAGGATGAACAGCGGATCCTGCAAGCGGTGACTTGGACACTTACACAGTTTGATAGCGTCAAACGCGTAGAGCTGCGGGTAAATGGTACACCTCTCACAGAAATGCCTGTGAATGGAACGCCGATCAATTCCAACGGACTGAGCAGGGCGGATGGCATCAATATGGATACATCAGGGGTAGCGGATATTACGAATACACATCCTGTCACTGTCTACTACTTGTCCCAAAATGGAGAAGGCTATAACTATGTCCCTGTAACGAAAAGGGTTGATAACTCCGTCAAGGATGACGTAGCGGCAGTTGTTAATGAACTGGTAAACGGCCCTGGCTATAATAGCAATCTTGTTACTGATTTCCTTCCTGACGCAAAGCTTGTTGATGCGCCGACAATTGAAGACGGCACCGTCACATTGAATTTCAATGAGTCGATCCTAGGAAGCTTAAAAGAAAAGAAAGTCTCCGAATACTTAATGAACTCGCTTGTTCTTTCATTGACTGAACAGCCGATGATTCAAAAGGTGGCTATAGAGGTGAATGGAAGCACTGAATTAGTGAATGAAGATGGGAAATCCATCACTGAACCTGTCTCTCGTCCTGAAAAAGTGAACACAGGTAGTTTTTAAAAATTAATTTTTGTTATACTATATAGTGTACATCAGAAAGAGGCTGGCTACTGCCGCCTCTTCTTTAATTTGAAACAGCACAGTAGAAAATAGTCAGGAGGAAATGAAACATGAGACCAGATGGAAGACAAGAGGCGCTCCAGTTAAGGCCTGTACATATTGAAGCAAATTATTTGAAGCATCCTGAAGGTTCTGTTCTCATCACCATTGGAGATACGAAAGTCATCTGTACTGCCAGCATAGAAGAACGTGTACCTCCTTTCATGCGGGGTGAAGGGAAAGGATGGATCACTGCAGAATATTCCATGCTTCCCCGTGCAACCGATACACGGAATATCCGTGAATCTTCCAAAGGTAAAGTAACCGGAAGGACAATGGAAATCCAGCGCCTTATTGGACGGGCTTTAAGAGCAATCGTTGATTTAAAAGCGATTGGGGAAAGAACGATCTGGATCGATTGTGATGTCATCCAGGCAGATGGCGGAACACGAACGGCGTCGATTACAGGTGCATTCGTTGCGCTGGCATTTGCGATGAATAAGCTGTCGGAAACGAAAAAATTAGCGTCATTCCCAATCACGGATTTCCTTGCAGCGACAAGTGTGGGAATCGTACCTGAACATGGAGCGGTCCTTGATTTGAATTATACTGAAGACAGTTCTGCCTTGGTCGACATGAATGTGGTCATGACTGGAAAAGGAGAATTTGTTGAACTTCAGGGAACTGGAGAAGAATCGACTTTTTCTTATAGCCAGCTTCAGCAGCTTCTTGATGCTGCACAAAAGGGAATTACAGATTTGATTCAATTCCAGAAGGAAACTCTCGGAGATATAGCACTCAAAATAGAAGCTCATAAGGGGTGAGGGAATATGTCTGATTCAAATACCATTATTATCGCTACTAAAAATAAAGGGAAAGCGAAGGAATTTGTCCAAATGTTTGCTCCGTATGGAGTGGAAGTGAAGACCCTTTTGGATTTCCCTGATGCACCGGATATCGAAGAAACAGGCAAAACCTTTGCCGAGAATGCCATCCTGAAAGCGGAAGGCATCTCTAAAACCATGAACACCATTGCAATCGCTGATGATTCCGGTCTAGCAATAGATGCCCTTAACGGCAGACCGGGCATCTATTCGGCACGCTATGCAGGTGAACAAAAAGATGATGAAGCAAATATGGATAAAGTATTGGCAGAACTGATCGATGTCCCGGGAGAAGACCGTTCTGCACGGTTCCATTGTGCTTTGGCTGCGGCCATTCCCGGAAAGGAAACAGTGACAGTCGAAGGGACATGTGAGGGAAGCATCCTTCTTGAACGAACAGGTACAAATGGTTTCGGCTATGATCCAATCTTTTTTGTAAAGGAAAAAGGAGTGGCCATGGCAGAACTATCCTCTGAAGAAAAAAATCAAATCAGCCATCGGGCAAATGCATTAAAGAAGCTTAGCGGTATGATCGGCCAATTGATTGAAGGGGATGCAAGATGAAGCTGCTAGTAGTCAGCGACAGCCACGGCTCATCTGGAATCCTAAAGGAACTCGCAGAAAAATATTCCGGCGTGGTGGATGCCATGATTCACTGCGGGGATTCGGAATTAAAAGCTGATGATGAAGCGATTGTTCCATTCATTACGGTAAGGGGCAATTGCGATATGGATGCCAGATTTCCTGAATGCCAGGTTAAAACAATCGTTGGATCCAAAGTTTTCGTTACCCACGGGCATTTATTCGGCATTAAAATGTCGCTGGACAAGCTGTTTTACCGGGCGAAGGAAGAAGGAGCCGATTTCGTATTTTTCGGCCATTCTCATTTAGTTGGAGCAGAAAGAATTGAAGATATCATTTTTCTGAACCCAGGGAGCATCCTCCTGCCACGTGGCAGAGTGGAAAGAACCTATGCGATTGTGGAGAAACTGCCGCAAAAGGTCGTAGTGAAAATCTATGATGATGCACATTCAGAGCTTGATGATCTAAGAACGGAATTTTCTTTTTAAATATTTTTTAGGGGGAAATTAATTTTCTCCCTAAAACCTGTTGACATACAGTAGCTATATGAATATAATAAAAAGTGTCTTAACAAACAGTTCATGTCCCAGTAGCTCAGCTGGATAGAGCACACGCCTTCTAAGCGTGCGGTCGGGAGTTCGAATCTCTCCTGGGACGCCATTACACTACATACTTAAGTCTGCCTTAACCGGCAGGCTTTTTTTGTATATATGGAAAGTTGAAAATAAAGCAAGATAATTGGATAATGGACAAATAACATTGACTTGAAAAAGTATTATCATTATTAATTACTTTTAAAGATATAAAGGCGGTACCTTATGAAGAAAAAAGTAAAAAAAGAAGGAAATGTAGTCTACCTGCCAAATCTTAAGGACAGATATCTTGAGGTTGGCCTCGATCATCTAAAAACGCAGCACTTCAAAGAAGCCATTGAATCCCTCCAAAAAGCCAAGGAACTTAATGAAGAACATGAGCATGGCGAAATTGATATGGCCCTCGCCATTGCCCTCTATGAATCCCGCAGATATGAAGAAGCGAAGGAGATATGCCGTGACCTTCTCCATAAAGGAGTAGGCGATTATTTTGACATAGTCGATCTTTATTTGATGTCGCTTATTCAACTAAAGGAACATAAGGAGATTGAATCAGTCATCAAGATGCTGCTGGAAGAAAAAGAAGTGCCCCCCGAAAAGGCAGAGCACTTTCAAAAGCTTCTTCAATTCAGCGAAAGAATGGCTGACTCCACATCAAGTGAAAACGATGAGCGGCTCTTGGAGGAAGAAGTGGAAGCAGTACAAGGATTGGCAGAGAAGAGTCTTGAAGAACAGACTCTTTTCATCGCCCAGCTGGCAGATCGAAATATCCATCCATATATGAAGGAGCTGATGGGATTCCTTGCTTCAGAATCGAGCCATCCATTCCTGCAGACAATGGTCCTGAACACTTTAAAGGAACACGGAGTGGAAAAGGAAGTCGTAATTAAGAAATTGGATATGGAAAGCAAGGAGATCCCTGCTGAATTACCTGAAGCTTTCAGCACTCCTTTCTTTACCGGCTTATCAGAAAAACTGGAAGAAGCTTTTTCGCAGGATAGCCCTACTCTGTATGAGCAGGCCATGGATATAGTGAAGCGCCACACTTTCCTTTACTACCCCTTCTCCCTGCTTGATGGGGACATCGATCTTGCAGCAGCAGCCTATCAAACCTTGATGCAGGACTACTATGGGGAGATGCCTTCCATTGATGAAGCGGCGGAGCAATACCGGGTAAATACACCTGAATTAGAAGCAGGCATCTCACTCCTGCGCGGGTTAGAAGAAATTTCTTTACCGATTCTATAGGTCTTTGTTGAAACAAAAAAAACGTATGTTATAATGAAATGGTTGTAATATGTATTTCAGAAGCATATTCTTTTTTCATTTTTTAAGAGGTATTGATGATAGAACGTTTTTCACCAAGCCTAAAGAAATGATGTAAACTAAAAAACTTAACAAATATAGATTGTTGGAGGGAAAAGTATGTCAGTAAAATGGGAAAAACTAGAAGGAAACCAGGGAGTATTGACTGTAGAAGTAGATGCTGAAACAGTTAAAAACGGCTTGGATTCTGCATTCCAAAAAGTAGTTAAACAAATCAACGTACCAGGATTCCGTAAAGGTAAAATGCCTCGTGGAATGTTCGAACAGCGTTTCGGTGTAGAGTCTTTATATCAAGATGCACTTGATTTCATTCTTCCTGAAGCATATGCGAATGCGGTTGAAGAAGCAGGAATCGATCCTGTAGATCGTCCGGAAATCGACGTTGAGCAAATGGAAAAAGGCAAAGAGTTAATCTTCAAAGCGACTGTAACAGTTAAGCCTGAAGTGAAACTTGGCGAATACAAAGGCCTTGAAGTAGAAAAAATGGATGCTGAAGTATCCGATGAAGATGTTGAAAACGAATTAAAAACTCTTCAAGAGCGTCAAGCTGAGCTTGTTGTTAAAGAAGAAGGACAAGCTGAAAATGGCGATACAGTCGTAATCGATTTCGAAGGTTTCGTAGATGGTGAAGCATTCGAAGGCGGAAAAGCTGAAAACTACTCTATCGAACTAGGTTCTGGCACATTCATCCCAGGCTTTGAAGACCAATTGGTTGGAGCAGCTTCCGGAGAAGAAAAAGAAGTTGAAGTTACTTTCCCTGAAGAGTACCACGCTGCTGAATTAGCAGGCAAACCAGCTACTTTCAAAGTGAAAGTGCACGAAATCAAAGCGAAGGAGCTTCCTGAGCTGAATGATGAATTTGCTAAAGATGCAGATGAAGAAGTTGAAACACTTGACGCATTGAAAGAAAAAATCAAAAACCGTCTTGCTGAAACCAAAAAGAACGAAGCTGAGCAAGTTCTTCGCGATACTCTAGTAGAGAAAGCGACTGAGAACAGCGAAGTTGATATTCCAGAAGCAATGATCAACACAGAAGTTGACCGTATGATGCAAGAATTCGAACAACGCCTTCAAATGCAAGGTATGAACCTTGAATTGTACTTCCAATTCTCTGGTCAAGACCAAGACGCTCTTCGCGGACAAATGAAAGACGATGCTGAAAAGCGCGTACGCATGAACTTGACGCTTGAAGCAATCGCGAAAGCTGAAAACTTGGAAGCAACTGATGCAGAAGTTGAAGAGGAACTTTCAAAAATGGCTGAAATGTACAACATGTCAGTTGACAACATCAAAAATGCATTAGGCAACGTTGATGGATTGAAAGCAGACCTTCAAATCCGTAAAGCTGTAGAATTTCTTGTAGATAATAGCAAAACTGCTGCATAATATAGAATAAAGATTATGATGAAACAAGGCGCGAAATACTCGTGCCTTGTTTTGTACAAAAAAATATACATAATGATTGAATACAATGGCCTTTTCAGGGGAATTCCTGTAGGGTAGGTTTTTTACATAATAGACTCGAGTGTTAACGTTACTTGTCATTGAGAAAAATGTGTTACAATGCAATACATAACAATTTTTTGGGATTTTGGCTTCGAAATAGTCAAATCCCGACATAGGTTCAAAGAACATAGAGCTTTTAAATAAGGGGTGAACTCATTGTTTAAATTTAACGATGAAAAAGGACAATTGAAGTGTTCCTTCTGCGGAAAGACTCAGGATCAAGTCCGTAAATTGGTTGCAGGTCCTGGTGTGTATATATGTGACGAATGCATTGAGCTTTGCACAGAAATCGTAGAAGAAGAACTTGGGACGGAAGAAGAAGTTGAGTTTAAGGATGTTCCGAAGCCAAAGGAAATCCGTGAAATCCTTGATGAATATGTTATCGGACAGGACCAAGCCAAAAAATCATTGGCTGTTGCTGTGTATAACCATTATAAACGCATCAATTCCAACAGCAAGGTCGACGATGTAGAGCTTGCAAAGAGTAATATCTCTCTGATTGGACCTACAGGTAGCGGTAAAACGCTTTTGGCCCAAACACTTGCTAGAATATTGAATGTTCCTTTTGCTATTGCTGATGCAACATCTTTAACAGAAGCAGGGTATGTAGGGGAGGATGTAGAAAACATTCTTCTAAAGCTCATCCAAGCGGCTGATTATGATGTGGAAAAAGCAGAAAAAGGAATCATTTATATCGATGAGATTGATAAAGTGGCAAGAAAATCAGAAAATCCTTCCATTACAAGGGATGTATCTGGTGAAGGTGTCCAACAGGCATTGTTGAAAATCCTTGAAGGAACTGTCGCAAGCGTTCCACCACAAGGAGGACGCAAACATCCACATCAGGAATTCATCCAAATCGATACTACGAATATTCTATTCATTTGCGGTGGGGCATTCGATGGTGTGGAACAAATCATCAAACGCCGCCTAGGGCAAAAAGTAATCGGATTCGGTTCCGAAGTCAAGAAGGACGAAGTGGATGATAAAGCCCTTCTTTCCAAAGTGCTTCCAGAAGATTTACTTCGATTCGGATTGATTCCTGAATTTATTGGGCGTCTTCCAGTCATTGCGAGCTTGACTCCACTTGATGAGGAAGCGCTGATTGAAATTCTGACAAAACCTAAGAATGCATTGGTGAAACAATATCAAAAAATGCTTGAATTAGATGAAGTAGATTTGGACTTTGAAGAGGATGCATTGGTTGAAATCGCTAAAAAAGCGATTGAAAGAAAAACCGGTGCACGCGGACTGAGATCTATCATCGAAACACTCATGCTTGATGTGATGTTCGAACTTCCTTCTAGAGATGACATCAAAAAATGCATCATCACGAAGGAAACAGTCCTTGAAAACAAAGCACCAAAACTTCTGCTAGAAGACGGTACCATCGTCTCTGCAAGCGAAGAAACAAAAACATCTGCGTAATCACACGAGATTGCTATAAGTCTGTGAGGATGCGAGGCGTTTGCCATAAGTCTGAAAGGCCCGGAAAAGGATAACTTTTCCGGGCCTTTTTCATCCGAAACTTGGTTTATTCCCTCTTTTTGACGGAGATACTATTGGTATCAAGCAAGACAAATGGAGGGATATCTATGGGGTGGACAGGTATAGCACTATTGATTCAATTATTCTTTGGAATCATCATAGGCTTATACTTCTGGAATTTACTTAAAAGTCAGCGCACGCAAAAGGTCTCGATCGATCGAGAATCAAAAAAAGAAATGGACCAGCTGCGAAAAATGAGATCGATTTCATTGACAGAACCGCTTGCAGAAAAAGTCCGGCCCAGCCGCTTCGAAGATATTGTTGGCCAAAAAGATGGCATCAAAGCTCTAAAGGCCGCACTTTGCGGACCCAATCCGCAGCATGTGATCATATATGGTCCGCCGGGTGTCGGAAAAACGGCAGCTGCCAGACTAGTCTTGGAAGAAGCCAAGAAACAATCCAAATCTCCTTTCAGGCAAAATTCAGTTTTCGTAGAATTAGATGCCACGACTGCAAGGTTTGATGAAAGAGGGATTGCAGATCCGTTGATCGGCTCTGTCCATGACCCAATCTATCAAGGTGCAGGAGCCATGGGACAAGCTGGAATTCCCCAGCCAAAGCAAGGAGCAGTATCCAATGCCCATGGGGGAGTCTTATTCATCGACGAAATCGGTGAGCTTCATCCCATTCAAATGAATAAGCTCTTAAAAGTGTTGGAAGACCGCAAAGTATTTTTAGAAAGTGCTTATTATAGTGAAGAAAATAATCAAATTCCCACTCATATACATGATATTTTCAAAAATGGACTGCCGGCAGATTTCCGATTGATCGGAGCAACCACACGTACACCGAACGAAATCCCTCCTGCTATCCGTTCAAGATGCATGGAAGTATTTTTCCGTAATTTAGAACAAGAAGAAGTAAAGATTGTAGCAAGACAGGCTGCAGAAAAAGTCACTCTTTCCATAAGCGAAGAAGGCTTGGATACTTTGTCCAATTACGCGAGAAATGGAAGGGAAGCAGTGAATATGGTCCAAATTGCTGCTGGTCTGGCTATAACAGAGGATCGCGACTACATCAAGGATGAAGATATTGAATGGATGGTACATTCAAGTCAGATGAATCCGAGGATGGATCGGAAAATAGCAGCAGAAAGCACGATCGGACTTGTAAATGGCCTTGCTGTTACGGGACCAAACAGCGGTTCTCTCCTTGAGATCGAAGTAACGGTCATTCCATCAAAAGATAAAGGATCCATCAATATTACAGGTATTGTAGAAGAGGAAAGCATCGGGGATCGTGGAAAATCAATCAGAAGGAAGAGTATGGCAAAGGGATCGATTGAAAACGTATTGACTGTTTTGAGGGCGATGGGAGTTCCGTCTGATCAATACGATATTCATGTCAACTTCCCAGGCGGAATTCCAGTTGATGGACCGTCAGCTGGTATTGCAATGGCGACAGGGATTTATTCAGCAATTTATAAAATCCCTGTGGACCATACAGTTGCCATGACCGGTGAAATCAGCATCCACGGATTTGTTAAGCCGATTGGTGGAGTCCTGGCAAAAGCGAAGGCTGCTAAATTGGCAGGAGCTAAAAAGGTCATCATCCCTCAGGAAAATATGCAATCCATATTGGATGAAGTGGAAGGGATCGAAATCATCCCTGTCACTCAATTGGAAGAAGTGTTTCAATTATCCTTGTTGGATTCAAGAGAAAACAGCATCGATCTTTTCAAGCCAAGCATCGGAAACCAAGATAAAAAAAGCGTATAAACGCCTGGTTCTCTCCTCGAAATATATCATGGAGTACTTTTCTGAAGTTGCTTGATATGTTAAAAGGAGAGCCGGGTTTTTTTAATGTAAAAGAGGTATGATTTCTTTTTTATTCCATTAAGCTCTAGAATGGACACCCTTTGGCAAATGAGTTAGAATTGTACAAAGACTTATTGTCTAGGCCTTTGTGTGAAAGGAATTGCATTTAGGAGGTGCGCTGAATGGCCAAGAAAAATGAAAACATCGTTCCCCTCCTTCCGTTAAGAGGTTTGCTTGTTTATCCGACAATGGTCCTGCATTTGGATGTAGGCCGTGAACGATCTGTACAGGCGTTGGAACAGGCAATGATGGACGACCATCTTATTTTTCTAACAACTCAAAAAGAAGTTTCTATAGATAACCCTGAAGAAGATGACCTGTATCAAATGGGGACTTTGACAAAAGTGAAGCAAATGCTGAAGCTTCCAAACGGGACAATCCGGGTTTTAGTGGAAGGACTAAACAGGGGAGAAATCACAAAATTCCATCATGAGGATGATTTTTACTCTGTTGAATTAAATATCTATGAAGATGATGAGTCAGCTGATGCAGAACTTCAAGCATTGATGAGGACGATGCTTGAATACTTTGAACAATACATAAAGATTTCCAAGAAAATTTCTGCTGAAACTTACTCTACTGTTGCGGATATCGAAGAGCCGGGCAGGTTGGCTGATATTGTGGCTTCCCATCTTCCAATGAAATTAAAAGATAAGCAGGAGATCCTTGAAACACTCGATGTGAAGGAAAGATTGAATCGAGTGGTTGAGATCATCCTAAATGAAAAAGAAGTGCTCAATCTTGAGAAGAAGATAGGGCAGCGTGTTAAGAAATCGATGGAACGCACGCAAAAAGAATACTATTTGCGTGAACAAATGAAAGCAATCCAGAAGGAATTGGGAGATAAAGAAGGAAAAACCGGTGAAATAGCTGAGCTGACAGAGAAAATCGAAGCAGCTGGCATGCCTGAATCTGCCCAGAATACGGCCCTCAAAGAACTGGACCGCTATGAGAAAGTCCCAACAAGTTCTGCGGAAAGCGCAGTAATCCGGAACTATCTCGACTGGCTAATTTCCCTGCCTTGGTCAAAAGAAACGAAGGACGACCTAAATATCCATAAGGCAGAGAAAATCCTCGAACGGGATCATTATGGTCTGGATAAGGTAAAAGAGCGAGTACTAGAGTATTTGGCTGTTCAGCAGCTGACGAAATCTTTGAAAGGACCGATTCTTTGTCTTGCAGGACCTCCAGGAGTGGGGAAAACCAGCCTTGCCCGCTCCATAGCGGATTCCATGCAAAGGAAGTTCGTCCGGGTTTCCCTTGGGGGAGTCAGAGATGAATCGGAAATCAGGGGCCACCGCCGTACGTATGTAGGAGCCATGCCTGGACGGATCATCCAGGGCATCAAAAAGGCAGGGACAAACAATCCTGTCTTCCTTCTCGATGAAATCGATAAGATGTCCAATGATTTCAGGGGGGACCCATCTTCAGCCATGCTTGAAGTCCTGGACCCTGAACAAAACTATAATTTCAGCGACCACTACATTGAAGAGACGTTTGATTTATCAAAAGTGATGTTCATAGCTACTGCCAACAATCTGGCGACAATTCCAGGACCGCTGCGGGACAGGATGGAAATCATCACGATTGCAGGCTATACTGAACAGGAAAAGGTCCATATCGCTAAAGACCACCTGCTTCCTAAACAGCTGAAGGAACATGGCCTTGCGAAGAGCCAGCTTCAGATGAAAGAAGATGCACTTGAAGGCATCGTCCGCTACTATACAAGAGAAGCAGGCGTAAGGAGCCTGGAAAGACAGCTCGCTTCCATCTGCCGCAAAACGGCTAAGATCATCGTTTCCGGTGATAAAAAGCGCGTGGTCATCACTAAATCCAAACTGGCTGATTTTCTTGGCAAACCGATCTTCAAACATGGGCTTGCTGAAGAAGAAAATCAGATTGGCGTGGCTACCGGACTTGCTTATACGACAGTGGGCGGAGATACACTCCAAATTGAAGTTTCTCTATCTCCTGGAAAAGGAAAACTTGTCCTTACCGGCAAGCTCGGGGATGTCATGAAGGAATCTGCACAGACTGCCTACAGTGTGGTTAGATCCAAGGCGAAAGAATTGAATCTGGAAGCAGATTTTCATGAGAAATATGATATCCATATCCATGTGCCTGAAGGAGCCGTTCCAAAAGATGGTCCATCAGCCGGCATCACCATCACCACTGCCCTCATTTCAGCATTGACCAATAAGCCGATCCGGAAAGAAGTGGGCATGACCGGGGAAATCACTTTGCGTGGAAGAGTGCTGCCTATTGGCGGTTTGAAGGAAAAGACGTTAAGTGCGCATAGAGCGGGATTGACAACGATCATCCTTCCGAAAGACAACGAAAAAGATATTGACGATATACCTGAATCAGTTAGAAATGAGTTGAAATTCATATTGGTTTCTCATATTGATGAGGTATTAAAAAACGCGTTAGAAGGAGCCTCATCATGAAAGTAAATCAAGTAGAGCTAGTAATCAGTGCAGTAAGGCCAGAGCAGTATCCGGAAGAAACCATTCCCGAATTTGCCCTCGCAGGAAGATCGAATGTAGGGAAATCCTCTTTCATCAATAAGATGATCGGCAGAAAAAGCATGGCGAGGATTTCTTCCAAGCCCGGCAAAACACAGACCTTGAACTTCTACAAAATCGAAGAACAGCTTTTCTTTGTCGATGTTCCCGGCTACGGCTTCGCGAAAGTTTCGAAAACAGAGCGGGAAGCATGGGGGAAAATGATTGAAACATATATCACCACAAGGGAGCAGCTCGATGCGGTTGTTATGATTGTGGACCTTCGCCATCCGCCGTCAAAGGACGATGTCATGATGTATAATTTCCTAAAACATTATGAAATCCCCTGTATCGTGATTGCGACCAAAGCAGATAAAATTCCAAAAGGAAAATGGGACAAACATTTGAAAATCGTCAAGGAAACACTAGATCTTGACCCGCGTGATCAAGTGGTCCTTTTCTCTTCTGAAACCGGATTGGGAAAAGATGAAGCCTGGAGCGCAATAAAAAAATTCATGTAATGAAAGCGAAGATGCTCAAACTATTGGGCATCTTCTTTTTTCATGGGTAAAAATACCTGGTGTCTGAAAGAGATTGGAAGGATCTCGGAGGATGGGAAGGGATTTTAAAGAATCTGGGAGTTGAGAGGTTTACATTTCAAAAAATAAGGGAATAGGAAGGTGAGACCAGTTAAATGAATTTTGAGAAAATTCAATCTGACTGGTACCATTGTAATGAGTACTAAAAAAATAGAAATCAGGGGGAATCTGAAAAAGTGAAAAAATGGATAACGAGTTTCATAATTGTATTGGCAATGGTCTTCATCTCTGCCTGTGGAGGGAAGGCAACGACCAGCGATGGTACGAAGCTGGT
This sequence comes from Falsibacillus pallidus, assembly GCF_003350505.1. Taxonomy (NCBI): domain Bacteria; kingdom Bacillati; phylum Bacillota; class Bacilli; order Caryophanales; family Bacillaceae; genus Falsibacillus; species Falsibacillus pallidus. Next base: position 236,038 of record NZ_QQAY01000003.1, on the reverse strand, counting down.
GGAAAAAGGGAAATTTGTTTATGCTACATCAGGAGAATTCAAACCGTTTAGTGTAACCGAGGCAGACGGAACAATGTCTGGGTTTGATATTGATGTAGCAGAAGCAGTGGCCAAAGAACTTGGCTTGGAGCCGGTCCAGAAAAAGTTCAAATTTGCAGGAATCGTAGAAGGTGTTAAATCCGGGCGCTTTGATGCGGCGGTGGCCAGTCATACGATTACAGATAAAAGACTGAAGAGTGTCGATTTTTCTACTCCATACTACTACTCAGGTCCTCAAATCTTCACACGTCCTGACAGTTCCATAAAAACATTGGATGATCTTAAAGGGAAAAAAGTTGCTGTTTCCAAAGGTTCAACCTATGCCGACATCGCAAAGAAAGTGACTGATCATATCAGCCAATATGATAGTGACGTGGTTGCATTGGAAGCATTGAGCAAAGGAAAGAATGATGCCGTCATCACTGATTTCCTTACAGGAAAAGAAGCGATGGGAGCAGGGCTGAAAGTTAAAGACCAGCAGCTCATTGAGCGCAGCGAACAGGCAATTGCCGTTGCAAAAGACAACGATAAATTGTTGAAAAAAATAAATGAAGCACTCGAAAAACTGCGTAAAGACGGAACATTAAAGAAAATCAGCGAAAAATACTTTGGCGAAGACATCACTGAGAACCCGGACAAAAAGTAAACACAGTTTATGAAGGGCGAATGTGCTTTGCGGTGCATTCGCGCTTTTTATTTAGTAATTGGGAGGGGATTAATAAGTGCACTTTTTAAATGCTTTTGCAGACACTTACGACATATTTTTAAGAGGTATGAAGCTTACGTTTGAATTAACCGTCATATCGGTATTCATAGCTATTTTTATCGGATTGTTTTTTGCATTTCTGAAAATCTCCAAAATCAAACCGCTTGAAATTTTAGCGGATCTTTATATCTTCGTCGTACGCGGCACTCCGCTTGTTGTACAAATCTTTGTTATTTACTACGGACTTACCTCATTGAATATTTCAAGCTTCTGGTCTGTTGTGATCGGACTTGCTTTTCATAACGGGGCATATATTGCAGAAATTTTCCGCGGAGCCATCCAGTCCATCGATAAGGGGCAAATGGAAGCCGGACGTTCATTAGGGATGTCAAGAGGATTGACCATGCGCAGAGTTGTATTGCCGCAGGCATTCCGAAGAGCGCTGCCTCCACTCGGAAACCAATTCATCATTGCCTTGAAGGACTCTTCACTGGCATCTTTCATTGGAATGTACGAATTATTCAGCGTTGCGACAACGTTGGGCTCCAATAATTTCGACTACATGACCTATCTATTGATTGTAGCAGTCTACTATCTCGTTCTTGTATTTGTATTTTCTATGGCCGTCAAGGTGGCAGAACGAAAAATGTCTGTAGGAGACTGATCGGAATGAAGGTTTCAAGAGGAATGGAGGAATGGAAAAATGACTGAACAGGAAATGATTAAAGTAGAAAAACTAAATAAATCGTTTGGTGATTTACATGTCTTGAAGGGCATCGATATATCCGTTAAAGAAAGTGATGTTGTCTGTTTAATTGGAGCAAGTGGTTCAGGAAAAAGCACCTTGCTGCGCTGCCTCAATTTTTTGGAAGTGAAGGATAACGGAAAGATTATCTTTGAAGGCGAACAAGTCGAACAGGAAACGCATGATATCAATAAGATCCGTCAAAAAGTAGGAATGGTGTTCCAGCACTTTCACTTATTTCCCCACAAAAGCGTCATCGAAAATATCATGGAAGCGCCGATCCATGTGAGGAAAATACCGAAGAGCCAGGCGTTGGAGGAAGCAAGGAGCCTATTGAAAAAAGTAGGATTGGCTGACAAGGAGAATGTCTACCCTTCCAAATTATCAGGTGGCCAGAAGCAGCGTGTAGCCATTGCAAGGGCGCTTGCCATGAAGCCAGATATCATGCTTTTCGATGAACCGACGTCTGCACTTGATCCGGAGCTTGTCGGAGAAGTACTTGCTACGATGAAAGAGCTTGCTGAAGAAGGAATGACCATGATCGTCGTGACTCATGAAATGGGATTTGCGAGGGAAGTGGCGGATTGGGTCGTTTATATGCATGACGGAAAAATCGTCGAAGTGGGCCATCCGGATGAAATGTTTGCAAATCCAAAAGAACAGCGGACAAGAGAGTTTATAGAATCTGTACTATAAAGAAAAATCTCCATGCCTATGACGGCATGGAGATTTTTACTTTCTTTTGATAAATATAAGGTAAATGCCAATAATAATCAAAAGCACTGGCCACAGATTCCAGGCAACGTCGACTTTATTCTCCAGAATCCCGAACCAGGAAATGACTTTATCGTAGAAAAGCAGAAGAATGGACAGCAGCAGGAATAACAGTCCCTGGAATAAGCCGTTCCCTGTCTTTTGGTAGCGAAGAAGAAAGCCGAGAGCGATGATCAGAATGAACGTACCGATATGATCAGGCCAAATGGCCAATTTATTAACGACATGAAAGTGCAGGCCGAAGCCCACTAATATGACACCAGGCAAGATGGCCTCGTATTCATTGGCCCAATACCCTTGTCCAAGGAAAGCGACCCCTACAATGATCAGGAGAGTGGGCCAAGTATAAACTTCTTTGAAAATGACAATATCCGCCTGCTGCATATAGAAGTAAAGTCCAAAGCCAATCAGAATGATTCCCGGAAAGATTTTTTGATTTTTTTTCATTATTTTCACGTCCTTGAGTCGCAAACTTGAAAAATTGGTGGATTTTTGATACTGTACAAAAGGAAACATTTGTCGAAATATGATACTTTGCTGCTTTAAAAAGTGCTTCTTTGACGAATCTGTCATTTGAGCACTATGGATAAAATAATAACACAGGTTGGATGGAAGGTTTCATGTTCTGTTCACATTTTTTTCGATTTAGGAAAAAAGGACGTGTTATAATTTTAGTAGAGATTTTATTTGGGGGTGTCATTTCAGTATGCACATCATAGTGGTTGGATTAAATTATAAAACTGCCCCTGTTGAGATTCGTGAACGGTTGTCCTTTAATGAAGCACAATTAGAAGAAGCGATGAATGCCCTGAAGAATAAAAAGAGCATTCTCGAAAATGTGATCATTTCTACATGCAACAGGACAGAAGTCTATGCAGTGGTGGATCAGCTTCATACTGGACGGTATTATATTAAAGAATTTCTTTCTGAATGGTTTCAAATAGATAAAGAGGAGTTTACTTCACACCTATTTATTTACGAACAAGAAGGGGCTATAGAGCATTTATTTAAAGTCGCGAGCGGTTTGAATTCAATGGTGCTGGGCGAAACACAGATCCTTGGACAGGTGCGCAGCAGCTTTTTGCTTGCTCAGGAAGCTCAAGTGACCGGTACTGTTTTCAATCATCTATTCAAACAGGCTGTTACACTGGCGAAAAAAGGGCATTCTGAAACAGAAATTGGCTCTAACGCAGTTTCTGTCAGCTATGCTGCTGTAGAATTGGCGAAGAAGATATTTGGTTCTCTTATAGATAAACACGTATTGATCCTCGGCGCCGGTAAGATGGGGGAACTTGCCATTCAGAATCTTCAAGGAAGCGGTGCTACAAAGGTCACAGTCATCAACCGGACATTTGAAAAGGCTCAGGCAGTGGCAGAGCGCTTCAATGGAGCAGCTAAAACGCTTCAGGAGCTTCAATGTGCACTTGTAGAAGCGGATATCCTTATCAGTTCTACCGGTGCAAGCGATTATGTGATCTCCAAGGAAATGATGGCGGGAGTGGAGCGCCTGCGCAAAGGGCGTCCATTGTTCATGGTCGATATCGCGGTGCCCCGTGATTTGGATCCGTCCATCTCTGAACTTGAAGGAGCATTCCTTTATGACATAGACGATCTTGAAGATATCGTTCAGGCTAATCTTGCAGAGCGAAGAAAAGCAGCAGATGCAATCATGCTGATGATTGAAGGGGAAATCGTTGCTTTTAATGATTGGCTGCGCATGCTTGGCGTCGTACCAGTCATTTCAGCATTGCGGGAAAAAGCATTGGCCATCCAGGCGGATACAATGGAAAGCATTGAACGGAAAATGCCTGATCTAACAGATCGTGAAAGAAAGATTTTGAACAAGCATACTAAGAGCATCATCAATCAATTGTTGAAAGATCCGATTCTGCAGGCAAAAGAACTTGCAGGACAAAAGGATTCTTCAGAAAAACTTGATCTCTTTATGAAGATATTCCATATTGAAGAGCAAGTTGAAAAGCATAAGCTGGCGGGGTCTAATGAACGCAGCGCCGCTTTTGATATGAAGACACAGCCTTCTTTCCAATCATAAGTGAGGTATCTTACATGTTTGAACAGGTAATGACAAGGCTGCATGAAGTCATGATTGTTTTATATGCCATCAGCATTCTGCTTTATTTCATAGATTATTTACATCAAAACCAGAAGGCGAATCGTTTCGCTTTCTGGATTCTTGCAATTGTTTGGGTCCTTCAAACAATTTTTTTATTTCTTTATATGATTCGGACAGGCCGATTCCCGGTCCTGACCATCTTTGAAGGTCTGTATTTCTATGCCTGGGTCCTCATCACCCTTTCCTTGGGTATGAACAGGCTGCTCAGAATGGATTTCACCGTCTTTTTTACGAATATCCTTGGCTTCATCATCATGGCCATCCATACATTTGCTCCAATTCAGATGCAATCGGATGCAATGGCAGAAAGGCTAGTATCTGAACTATTATTCATCCATATCACGATGGCCATTTTTTCATATGGGGCCTTTTCCCTCTCCTTCGTATTTTCGCTGCTTTATATGATTCAATATAAGCTGCTGAAAGAAAAAAAGTGGGGGCAGAGGCTTTGGCGGCTCAGCGATTTATCAAAGCTTGAAAAAATGTCTTATGTATTAAATTTGATCGGCGTACCGATGCTGTTACTGAGTTTGATTCTAGGGCTGCAATGGGCATTCATTAAAATAGAAGGTGTTCAATTGTATGATCCCAAGATCATCGGTTCATTCGTCCTGCTGATCATCTATAGTGTTTTCCTATATCAGCGCATTCGTAAGGAGATGTACGGGAAATCCTTGGCACTCCTCAATATTGCGGCATTCTTGATTGTGCTGATCAACTTCTTTTTAATCAGTCGATTATCATCATTCCATTTTTGGAATTCTTAATTAGGGGGCTTTATTCATGAGAAAAATCATTGTCGGTTCACGGAAGAGCAAACTGGCGTTGACACAAACGAACTGGGTCATCAATCAATTGAAGCAGCTGGGTCTGCCTTTTGAATTTGAAGTGAAAGAAATTGTGACAAAAGGAGACAGGATCTTGGATGTCACACTTTCCAAGGTCGGCGGCAAGGGACTGTTTGTTAAAGAAATCGAGCAGGCTTTGTTCAATAAAGAAATCGATATGGCCATACATAGTATGAAAGACATGCCAGCGGTCCTTCCTGAAGGGCTGACAATCGGATGCATCCCAGTGAGGGAAGACCATAGGGATGCCCTTATTTCCAAAAATCATATGAAGCTTAAGGATCTCCCTTCAGGCGCGGTAGTCGGGACAAGCAGCCTGAGACGCAGCGCTCAGATTCTTGCCGTCAGACCGGATCTTGAAATCAAATGGATACGCGGCAACATCGACACTCGTCTGGCAAAGCTTGAATCGGGAGAGTACGATGCCATTATTTTAGCTGCTGCTGGCCTATCAAGAATGGGGTGGGCAGCTGATGTCATCACAGAATTCCTTGAGCCTGAAGTTTGTTTACCGGCAGTGGGGCAAGGATCTCTTGCAATCGAATGCAGGGAAGATGACGAAGAATTATTGGCTGAACTGGCAAAATTCACGGACTCAAAAGTGAAATTGGCTTCCGTTGCGGAAAGGACGTACCTGGACAAAATGGAAGGCGGCTGCCAGGTTCCGATTGCAGGACATGCTGTGGTCGATAACGAGAATGGCATTACATTGACAGCACTTGTTGCTGCCCCTGATGGGAAAACGATCTATAAAGAAACCGTTGTGGGCAAAGATCCAGTGGAAGTCGGTGAAAAAGCCGCTGCATTGCTCAGTGAAAAAGGCGCAAAAAAACTGATCGATCAAGTGAAAGAAGAATTGGAGCAATGAACCTGTCCCAGAATCCTTTAAAAGGATGGGATATTCTTATAACTAGAAGTGCAGAACAAGGCAGGGAACTGAGTGAAAAGGTTATTAGCCTCGGAGGAAAGGCTATCCATATTCCGATGATTGAGTTCCGTCCTGCAGAAGGTGCTCAAGACAATTATTTGAAGAAGATGGCTGATTATGATTGGATCATCTTCACGAGTGCCAACACCGTCCGTTTCTTTTTCAAAGCGTTAGAGAAGAACAATGTCCCTATCCCTGCTACAATGAAATGGGCGGCAGTTGGAGATAAGACAAAGAAAATTCTCCAAAAAGAAGGAATTGAACCGGATTTTGTGCCAAATAAATTCAGTGCAGAAGATTTTGTTGAAGAATTCATATCTGCAGTAAAGGGGGGGAAAATCCTTTTTCCCCACGGGAACCTTGCCAGGAGCATCATTCCGGAAGGACTGCGTAATGAAGGATTCACGCTTGATGACTGGACTATCTATGAAACGTTTTTTCCTGATGAAAGCAGGGGGAAACTGAAAGACTGGCTGCAAAATTGCGGCAAAGCTGTTGTCACTTTTACCAGCCCTTCCACTGTCAGGAACTTTATGGAAATCATTCGTTTAGAAGGATTGGATCACGTGCTTCCACATCTTACGGCTGCTTGCATTGGGCCGGTGACAGCTAAAGAGCTGAAGAATTTCGGAGTCACCCCAAGAATTTGCCCATCCGTGTACACGACGGAGGCCATGGTGAACGAGATGATGGAATATATACAAAAAAACGAGGAGGAAGATCAATCATGGAATTAAATTTCAAACGGCACCGCAGACTGCGTCAATCAACCAACATGCGTGCATTGGTAAGGGAAACATATCTGCATGTCGAGGATCTAATCTATCCGCTGTTTATCGTAGAAGGCGAAAATAAAAAGAACCCTGTTAAATCAATGCCTGGTGTATATCAATATTCCCTTGATTTACTGAAGCAGGAAATGGATGAGATCGTTTCCCTTGGAATAAAATCTGTCATCCTATTCGGTGTACCGGAAGAAAAAGACAGCACCGGCACCGGGGCATACCATGACCATGGAATCGTTCAGGAAGCGACAAGAGCCATCAAGGAACAGTATCCTGAAATGATCGTCATTGCTGATACATGTCTTTGTGAATATACAGATCACGGCCATTGCGGCGTAGTGGAAGGCGATAAAGTCCTCAACGACCCTTCCCTCGATTTATTGGCAAGGACGGCTGTAAGCCAAGCGAAGGCAGGGGCAGATATCATTGCGCCATCCAATATGATGGACGGGTTTGTAGCAGCGATCCGCAAAGGATTGGATGAGGCGGGCTTTGAAGATGTACCGGTTATGTCTTATGCAGTCAAATATGCATCAAGCTTCTATGGTCCATTCCGTGATGCTGCTGACAGCACCCCTCAGTTCGGAGATAGACGCGCGTATCAAATGGATCCGGCAAATCGCATGGAAGCATTAAGAGAAGCACAGTCTGATATGGAAGAAGGCGCTGATTTCCTAATCGTGAAGCCTGCTTTGTCCTATCTCGATATCATGAGAGATGTGAAGAATGAATTCAATGCACCATTGGTTGCGTACAATGTGAGCGGAGAATATTCAATGGTGAAGGCAGCAGCCCAAAACGGCTGGATCGATGAAAAAGGCGTTGTCATGGAGAAGCTGATTGCGATGAAACGTGCAGGTGCCGATCTATTGATTACCTACCATGCCAAAGATGTTGCGAATTGGCTGAATGAAAAGTAATCGCTGATTTTTTCGAGGTTAATTGTAAGCCGGGAAAAATCCAGAATGGAAAATCTCGGACTGTTTAGAAAGGAAGGGTCAATTATGCGCTCTTATGAAAAGTCAAAAGCAGCATTCAGTGAAGCGAAATCGCTCATGCCGGGTGGGGTGAACAGTCCGGTGAGGGCTTTTAAATCGGTGAATATGGATCCGATTTTCATGAAGGAAGGGAAAGGCTCCAAGATTTATGATATCGATGGAAATGAATATATCGACTACGTCTTATCCTGGGGGCCGCTGATTTTAGGCCATGCCAATGACCGAGTGGTCGAAAGCATCAAGAAAGTAGCAGAACAGGGGACGAGCTTCGGTGCACCAACATTGATCGAGAATGAATTGGCTAAGCTTGTGCGGGATCGGGTCCCATCCATTGAAGTGATCCGCATGGTTTCATCAGGAACGGAAGCAACCATGAGCGCCCTACGTTTGGCAAGGGGATACACAGGACGCAATAAAATATTAAAGTTCGAAGGCTGCTACCACGGCCATGGCGATTCCCTTCTCATCAAAGCAGGTTCAGGCGTTGCCACCCTCGGATTGCCTGACAGCCCGGGTGTGCCTGAAGGTGTAGCAAAAAACACCATTACGGTCCCATATAACGACTTAGAGAGCGTCCGCTATGCCTTTAAAGAGTTCGGTGAAGACCTTGCAGGCGTCATCGTTGAACCTGTTGCCGGAAACATGGGTGTCGTCCCTCCTCTTCCAGGCTTCCTTGAAGGACTTCGGGAAATAACTGAAGAATACGGAACGCTGTTGATTTTCGATGAAGTCATGACCGGATTCCGTGTCGGCTACAACTGTGCCCAAGGCTACTTCGATGTGACACCAGATCTTACATGTCTAGGAAAAGTCATCGGTGGGGGTCTTCCTGTCGGAGCATATGGCGGGAAAGCTGAAATCATGGAGAGAATCGCTCCAAGCGGTCCTATCTATCAGGCCGGGACATTATCCGGAAATCCATTGGCAATGACTGCCGGCTTTGAAACATTGAGCCAGTTGACCCCTGAAACATATGAAGAATTCGGAAGAAAAGCGGATCGTCTAGAGGAAGGACTCCATGCAGCGGCAGAAAAGCACGGCATTCCTCATACGATCAATCGTGCAGGCTCCATGATCGGAATCTTCTTCACTAATGAAACAGTGAAGGATTACGAAACGGCAAAAACATCCGATTTGCAATTGTTTGCAGATTACTACAAAGAAATGGCTGATCAAGGCGTCTTCCTTCCTCCGTCCCAGTTTGAAGGATTATTCCTATCAAGCGCCCACAGCAGCGAGGATATCGAAAAGACTATTGAGGCAGCAGAAAAAGCCTTCAGCAAACTGAAAAAATAATCAATTACAAAACCATCCCTTTTTTAAGGGTGGTTTTTTTATTTATTCATATTTTTAATGCATTTCTCATAGAGTGTATACAGACATAATGAATTTATTTGCAGGGGATTTTGAAAGGAGGAGTCCGTTTTGTCTGATAGCCAAAAATCGTATTTGCGATTTTCACTTGAAGAGTCTGTTTGGTTCAAAAAAGGACAGGAAGTAAGTGAATTGGTATCCATCTCTTTGGATCCGTATATTTCAATTCAAGAACAAGAGCAGTATGTGCTGATTAGAGGAAACCTGGAACTGAGCGGGGAATATACAGCGGATGCAGCAGCAGAAGCTGATGAGGACGAAGTACAGTCCGGCAAATTCATGCATGAAGTCGAGGTCAGGGAAGAAGGGCCAAGCGGTTTTAAACATCGTTTCCCGGTTGATATCACCATCCCGAAAAATCGGATTGAAAATCTTGAAAAGATTGATGTGACGGTGGAGACTTTCGATTATATCCTCCCTGAAAAAAGCTGCCTGAGACTTTCGGCAGACTTAATCATCTCCGGAATATACGGAGAGCAGCAAACGAAAACGGAACCTGAAGCTGAAACTGTTGAATATGAGCCTCTGTATCGGGAATCAGCTGTTTTAGAAGAAACCGAAGAAGCAGAAACGGTCAACGAACCATTTTTCTACCATCAGCAGGAAGAAGAGGAGCAGGAAGAAGAAGACAGCTTCTATTCACCGTTTGCAGCACAGGCAAGAAAACAGCCGCAGGAGGAAGAAGAAGTGCCTGTTCAGGTTCAATATGATCTGAACAAACTTCCGACCCTGCCGCAGTATAATCGATTTGCAGAAGAATATTCCGGAAATCCGGTATTCCAGATGCCTGAGGCAGAAGAATCATCAAGCAGTTCTTCTTCCGGTTATGAGCCTTATGATATGTATAAGGATAAAGAACAGGAAACGGCCCAATCCTCTCCACAAAATGCGCATCCGTATGAAAATGCGAATGAAGCAGCAGAGGAAGAGCATGAGGAACAGGAAGCTCAACCCGCTGCGAAAAAAGGGGAAGATAATAAAAAGGCAAAGAAGAAAAAGAACCAAGGTATTTCATTGACCGATTTCTTTGCCCGTAAAGAAGAAGAGAGATCAGCAAAATTAAAGGTTTGCATTGTACAGAATGGAGACACGCTCGATTCAATTGCTGAAAGATATGATGTCAGTGTTCAGCAGCTGTTGAGAGTGAACAGCTTGGAAATGAGCCAGGATGTCTATGAAGGCCAGGTGCTCTACATCTCAAATGAATACGCCTATAAAAAGTAATAGAAAAGGAATCAAATGAGCAGGGTGCAAATCCACCTTGCTCTGCTTTATTGATGAATACAAGGGTAGTGTATGGCCCCTAATTAAAAGCAGGTGATGGCATGTCAGAAAACCTGTACAATGAAACGAAAACGATTCTTTCCCAATATGGGGTTGAGGCTCATTTTGTTGAAGGCAAAGGAAGCGTCTATAAAATTTACTCCACAAAAGGCGTCTTTGCACTCAAGAGAATCATCCCGCAGAACGGGGTGGACTTTGTCAGGAATGTCCAGACCCTCTATCAGAGGGGATATTATCATATTGTACCCATCTATCCCACTATGGATGGCCGCTATGGGGTTCTGGATGGGGGATACTTGTATTATTTGATGCCATGGCTCTCTAACGAAGAAAAAGAGGATCGATTCGAAAGGCATCAAAAACTATTTCGGGAATTGGCAAGGATGCACACCATCTCTTCAAAAGATATCTCCCTTGGAGAAGATGACCGGAAAGAACATTATGAAAATACAATGGAAGAATGGGAGAGGCAAAAGGAATTCCTTGAGGAGTTTGTTGAACGGTGCGAGAAGGAAGCCTACATGTCTCCTTTCCAGCTTCTATTCTGCTCGTATTTTCACGATATGCATCAAGCTCTCAATTTTGCCATCAAAAAGCTGGAAGAATGGTATGAAACAAGTAAAGATAACAAGAAAGCAAGAACCGTCATCGTTCATGGGAAAATTTCGACGGAGCATTTTTTGTATGATGACAGGGGCTACGGATACTTCACAAATTTCGAACATTCCAAAACGGCCCCGGCCTTTCATGACCTGCTGCCCTTCTTGTCCCGGACCTTAAAAACCTATCCAAGGCAATTTGAGGACTGCGTCGAATGGCTGTACACCTATTTTCAGCACTTTTCTTTCAAGGAAGAGGAAATGCTGCTGTTCATGAGCTACCTGGCACACCCAGGCCCCATTTTCAGGGTGGTGGAAAAATATCACCTCAAAGGCAATAAACGAAAAGAACAAAAAATGGTGAAACGCCTCCAGAAACAATATTGGCTGCTCAAAAATACGGAGTATGTCGTCATGAGGATGGATGAATTGGAAAGAAAGAAAAAAGAGGCAAAAGAATCGCCTCCTTCCTAAACAGAAAAGTGAGCCCATCTGAAGCAGTGGGCTCACTTTTCTTATATCCACTCTAAATAGAAAGCGAGTGCAAGGAGTGCAAAGACTGCGAGAAGCAGGACATCGAAGGTCGTTGGAAGCAGCACCGTCCGGACGGCCTGGAAAATGGTAAAGGGGAGGATGAATTGCTTACATACCCCGCGAAAAGTCCTCAGCCAAGGAGGAAGCATATATGGATTGTATTTTCTCCTCATTTTTTCACCTCCCGGACATTTATTATTAATTTATGTTTCTTTAGGCTGATGGGTGAATTGCTCAAGAAAACAAACTTCATGATGAAATCGAATATTTTTTTAAAAATAGGTGAATAATGATTGACGAAAAGTTTTCTTTTCGGATACTATTATGAGTACATAAAGATTTAAATGCTTGGATAGGGAAGAGTACGACGATGAACGCTTTTAGAGAGGGAAATCACCAGCTGAAAGATTTCCTAAGCAGAAGTCCCGGAATGTCGCCCTGGAGCAGCCCCCATGAACCCAAAAGTAGTGGGAGCCGGTGTAGAGCCGTTATCGAATTGAGAGCTGAAAGAGCATTTTTACCACTCTTTCAGAAAAAAGGTGGCACCGCGAAAACAACTCCTTTCGTCCTTTTAGGCGAAAGGGGTTTTTTGTTTTTTTATCAAAAAAGGAGGAAAATCAAATGGAAACAAGAGAAATTTCAATGCCGACGAAATACGATCCGCAGTCCATTGAAAAAGGCCGCTATCAATGGTGGCTGGACGGCAAGTTTTTTGAAGCGAAAAATGATTTGGACAAGGAGCCGTATACAATCGTCATCCCGCCTCCGAACGTAACAGGAAAGCTTCACCTCGGCCATGCATGGGATACAACCCTTCAAGATATCTTAACGAGAATGAAGAGAATGCAGGGATACGATGTACTTTGGCTTCCGGGAATGGACCATGCGGGAATCGCAACCCAGGCAAAGGTTGAGGAGAAATTAAGAAGTCAAGGGACTACAAGATACGATTTGGGCCGCGAAAAATTCGTGGAAGAAACATGGAAATGGAAAGAGGAATATGCAGGCTTCATCAGAAAGCAATGGGGAAAACTTGGCCTAGGGCTTGACTACTCCCGTGAACGTTTCACGTTGGATGAAGGATTGTCAAAAGCCGTTCAGGAAGTATTCGTGACGCTTTATAAAAAAGGCTTGATCTACCGCGGCGAATATATCATCAACTGGGATCCCGCAACGAAGACCGCTCTATCCGATATCGAAGTTATCCATAAAGATGTCCAAGGAGCTTTCTACCATATGAGATATCCGCTTGCTGACGGATCCGGACATATCGAAATTGCAACAACCCGCCCGGAAACGATGCTTGGGGATACAGCTGTAGCCGTTCACCCGGAAGATGATCGCTACAAGCACCTGATTGGCAAAACAGTCATTCTGCCGATCACTGGACGCGAGATCCCGATTGTCGGCGACGACTACGTAGATATGGAATTTGGTTCCGGGGCAGTAAAAATCACTCCGGCTCATGATCCTAATGACTTCGAGATCGGAAACCGTCATAACCTTGCACGCATCCTTGTCATGAATGAGGACGGATCGATGAACGACCTTGCCGGCAAATATAAAGGTATGGACCGATTCGACTGCCGCAAGCAGATCGTGAAAGACCTTCAGGAAGATGGCGTCCTATTCAAGATTGAGGACCACATGCATTCTGTTGGACATTCAGAACGAAGCGGCGCTGTTGTTGAACCGTATCTTTCAACTCAATGGTTCGTAAAAATGAAGCCATTGGCTGAAGAAGCAGTCAAGCTTCAAGAGTCTGAAGAGAAAGTAAACTTTGTGCCAGATCGTTTTGAAAAAACGTATTTACACTGGATGGAAAATATCCATGACTGGTGCATCTCCAGACAGCTTTGGTGGGGTCACCGCATTCCTGCCTGGTACCATAAAGAAACAGGAGAAGTACACGTTGACCACGAACCGCCTGCAGACATTGAAAACTGGGAGCAGGATAATGACGTATTGGATACTTGGTTCAGTTCAGCTCTATGGCCGTTCTCAACAATGGGCTGGCCGGAGACAGAGTCTTTGGACTATCAGCGCTACTATCCGACAAACTGCCTGGTTACCGGCTATGACATCATTTTCTTCTGGGTATCCCGCATGATTTTCCAAGGCTTGGAGTTCACGGACAAACGTCCTTTCAAGGATGTTCTCATCCATGGATTGGTAAGGGACGAACAAGGACGTAAAATGAGTAAATCCCTCGGCAACGGTGTTGACCCGATGGATGTCATTGAGAAATACGGTGCGGATTCCCTGCGCTATTTCTTATCTACTGGCGGTGCACCTGGCCAGGATCTACGCTTCAGCTTCGAGAAGGTTGAATCTGTTTGGAACTTTGCCAACAAGATTTGGAATGCTTCCCGATTTGCTTTGATGAATATGGACGGAATGACCTACGATGAAATTGATTTGTCCGGCAAAAAATCAGTTGCGGATGAATGGATCCTTACCCGCTTGAATGAAACGATTGAAAATGTGACGAAACTCGCTGATAAATATGAATTCGGCGAAGTTGGCCGATTGCTTTATAACTTTATCTGGGATGATTTCTGCGATTGGTATATCGAAATGTCGAAGCTTCCATTGAATGGCGATGACGAAGAAGCCAAGAAGACGACACGTTCCATCCTTGCATACGTCCTTGATCAAACCATGAGGCTTTTACACCCGTTCATGCCGTTTATTACCGAGGAAATATGGCAGAACCTGCCGCATAATGGCGAATCCATTACAACTGCGAGCTGGCCTGTTGTCGAAAAATCGTTCCATAATGAAGAAGCAGCCAACGATATGAAACTCCTTGTGGAAATCATTCGTGCTGTCCGCAACATCCGTTCTGAAGTAAACACGCCAATGAGCAAGAAAATCAAGCTCATCATCAAAGCGAAGGATGAGAATATCCTAACGAAACTTCAGAAAAATGAAGGATATATCACTCGATTCTGCAATCCTGATGAATTGGTTCTCGCACTTGATGTTGAAACACCTGATAAGGCGATGACTGCTGTAGTGACTGGCGCTGAGCTGATTTTGCCGCTTGAAGGACTGATCAATATCGATGAAGAAATCAAACGCCTGGAAAAAGAATGGGATAAATGGAATAAAGAAGTTGAGCGCGTTCAAAATAAACTTGGAAATGAGCGCTTCATCAGCAAAGCCCCTCAAAAGGTAGTTGACGAAGAAAAAGCAAAAGAAAAAGATTATTTAGAAAAGCGCACGACTGTTGAAAACCGCATTAAAGAATTAAAAGGCGAATAAAAAATGGAGAGGGACTGGCGTCTACTGGTCAGTCTCTTTCTTTAATAAGAAAGTATAAAAATTCAAAGCGTGAATTTGTCCAGCTCCAGCGCCCAGCCCCTCGAGGTTATAAGCCGTACCTCTACGGAAATCAGGATTTCCTTCGAGTTCCGTCTTATACTTGTCGGGGCTTTTCAGGGCGCTTGCGCTTTTCTTATTAAAAGGAGGCAGGAAAATGATCAATACGTATGAAGAAGCCATTGACTGGATTCATTCCCGACTCCGTCTTGGGATAAAACCCGGGCTGAAGCGGATGGAATGGATGATGGAAAAGCTGGGTCATCCTGAAGAAGAGTCGACTTATATCCATGTCGGCGGGACGAATGGCAAGGGTTCCACCGTTACATATCTTCGAGCTATCCTTCAAGAAGCAGGCTATTCAGTCGGGACATTCACTTCGCCTTATTTTGAACAATTCAATGAGCGTATAAGCGTGAACGGAATGCCGATCCCTGACCAAGACCTCGTTGGATTAGTAAATGTCATCAAGCCTCTTGCTGAGGAACTTGAAGAGGCAGAATGGGGTTCTCCCACTGAGTTTGAAGTAATCACGGCCATGGCGATTTATTATTTCAGCAAGGTAAATCCCCAGGATATCGTCATCATGGAAGTCGGGCTTGGAGGAAGATTCGATTCTACGAATATCATCCATCCGATTGCCTCTGCCATAACGAGCATTGGCTTTGACCATATGCAGATCCTTGGTGATACGCTAGATAAGATTGCTTTTGAAAAAGCCGGAATCATCAAAAAAGGGGCGCCGATCTTCTCCAATGTACATCAGGAAGAAGCCAAACGAGTAATAGAAGAACAGGCTGCTGAAAGAGAAGGGATCCTTTATCAAAATCCGATCCATTTCCGCATGGTGAATCATCATTCAACTGAAGAAGGGGAAATATTCAGTGTGGAGACACCTTGGGGAAGTTTTAACAATCTTGCAATCTCCATGCTTGGGAAGCATCAAGCGGAAAATGCAGCTCTTGCCAGTGCGATCCTCCTTTACATAATCAAAGCCCTTTCATTTGAAATTACGGGAGAGCAATTGATGGAAGGATTGAAGAAAGCATTTTGGCCGGGAAGGATGGAAAGACTTTCAAAAGAGCCGCTGGTATATGTGGATGGCGCCCATAACATTGAAGGGCTTCTATCATTGAAAGATACATTGGAAAACCGATTTGCTTCCACTTCCAAAAAAATTATTTTTACAGCCCTTAAGGATAAAGATTTGCGGGGAATGATAGAAATCCTGGATCAAATGGATGCAGAACTCTACTTCACGGAATTTGATTTTCCGCGGGCTTCCACTGCGGCGGAACTCTATGAAATCAGCAGGAGTGCTTCCAAACACTACAATAATGACTGGACTGAACTGATTCAGCAGGTAGCAGGTAATGCAGGAGAAAAAGATATGGTGGTCATAACTGGCTCCCTCTATTTTCTTTCCAATGTAAAACCAATTTATTTAAAATTTTCAAAAAACAAAAATAATTAAAGTGACAAGTCAGCCTGTATTTGGTAAAATATTTTCAAACTTGTGACTATTTGACTAATAAAAAAAGGAGGGTAATGATGGGCATTAAACGAAGTGTTTCAATGTTTTTTTGGATTTCCTGGGCAGCCATCGTCCCTGCTGGACTTTATCTGACCTATCTTTATTACCCTCCGGCTGAGATAAAGCCATTGGATATGGCATTATTCCTTCTTTTGGCAGCAATCATCACTTTTTTTCCAATCACCATCAATGGCATTACTATATTCATGATCCAATGGGTCACCTTAGCAGCACTTTTATCATTTAATTTATTCTTCTCCATTCTGATTTTGCAATTGGCTATCGTTCTATTGATGTTCCGGGTAAGAATTGGGAAAACCGACCTTTATCGAATTCCTCTTAATTCTCTTATGTTCTTCCTGGCTTCTACCATAAGCGGTATGATCTTTTTTGCTTTCGGAGGACAAGTAGGAGACACAGACCTTCATCATGTAATATTGCCGGCCGCGATCCATGAGATTGCATATTTCATCCTGAATCATTTACTGCTATATGTATCCAGGAATATGATAGGGTTGAAATACAAGTTTTTTGGAGCAGATTTAACATGGGAAACGCTCGCCATCATGATGGTATATCCTTTTTCAATCGCCCTGTTTTTCTTATATTCAGAACTGGGAGTAGTGGCAATCTTCCTTTTAGGTGTTCCATTCGTCAGCGTCTCGATTGTCCTTCGAAAGTATAACTCCACGGAGAAGATCAATGACTATATCCAGAAGGCCGTTGAAATCGGACATGAGCTGACGCAGCGACTCAAAGTAGATGAAGTGCTCGATTTATTCATTCAAAAAATTTCGCAGAACCTGCCTGTCGACTACGCATACATCTTAAGTGTGGAAGGGGACGAGCTCGACCTTTTAAGAAGAGTCGAAATGGGAGAGAGGAAGGATAATGATTTAATTCCTCTCAAGAAAAACCAGGGGATCAGCGGGGTAGTATGGGCCGAAGGGAAATCCGTCCTGTTTAATGACAAATCAGAGTGGAGCGGGATCGCAAATGGATATATGCCTCCAAATGTGGAGAGCGTGCTGAGTGTTCCAATCATGCGTAATCAGGAAACGGTCGGCGTGCTTCTGCTTGCATCCACTAGGAAAAAGGCATATGAAAAATATCAGCTGATGATTGTGGACATGCTCTGCTCCTATTTTGCTGTGGCCATTGAGAATGGCCGCCATTATGAAGAAACGAAGCGGAACAGTGAAAGATGCGCCCTAACAAATCTTTATAACTACCGCTACTTTGAAAACCTTCTTACACGTGAATATGGAGAATTAAATAAAGGAAACTTGAAAGAGATCTCTTTAATCATGCTTGATATTGATCATTTTAAAGTGGTGAATGATACATATGGGCATCAAAGTGGGAATGAAATACTCGTGGAGATGGCGGACAGGCTATCAAAACTAATTGGAGATTACGGTACTTTAGCCCGGTACGGGGGAGAAGAGTTCGTCATTCTTCTATCCAATGTAAATAAGGAAGAAGCTTCAGCGCTGGCTGAAACTGTACGATTAACCATTGCCAACCGTCCTTTCACCCTTCACAGTGACCTTTCAGATGAAAGAAAGAGGCTGATGGTAAGGATAACAGCGAGCATAGGGGTTGCAACTGCTCCACAAGATGCTGATGACGCACTTTCCCTCATCAGGCATGCAGACAGGGCTTTGTACATCGGTGCGAAGCGAGCGGGCCGCAATAGAGTTGCAGAGTATTTAAAAACATAAAAAAATCAGCTATGCCAAAGGCTGATTTTTTTTGTTGAAATGATAGTTTTAGATAACCATAATCCGAAATGCTTAGTATAATAGAATGATAGGAGTTCGGAGGTGCCGATGTGATAAAACTATTTTCTGCCGTATCAGCATTGATAATATTTTCAATCATCTTTTATTTAATTCCATTGAAATGGAATCGTCAGGCAAAACATATCATTTTCGGCACGAGCGTGATATTGTTTGCTTCAGCCATATTTTTTTCAAGTATTTTCTCTTTCCCATTCTTTATCCTCACCACTATTCTATTAATTATTGCTTCGGGAATATTAATAGGTACACGGATAGATATCAGAGAGAGTTCAGTAGAGGATGAAAATATGGATACTAATAATTTTGAAGCACTGCCTGCTCCATATTTTTCTTTTCTGGAACTGAGAAAAAGGGCAGAAGAATTTAAAGATGAAGACGAGGATTTCCAATTGGAAAAGCCCGCTAAAGAAAATGGAACAGGAATAATAGAAAGTAGTGATTCTGAATTATTATCTGTAATAGAGACGGCTGTAGATTCAGAAGACGAAAATAAAAATGACTTGCACATGATTCCTTCGGGTTTTGAAGAACAAGATTTTACTTTATCAGAAATTCCCGTACATTCTAACGATGAGGAAATCTTTAAAGAAGTTAATACATTGGACCCACAGGAGCTTCAAGTGGGTGAGGATGAATTCGATGAAGATATTGAAGAGATATTCAGGAATCGTTTTTCTGTCTTACAAGAATTGGACGAAGAAGATAATGATATATCGATAGAAAAAAAGGATTTTCGTGAAGAAGATTCCTTATCAGCCTATTTAGATAGAGATAACCGCCAACTCATGGACGTAGAGTATGAAGACCTTATGCATTATCATAATGAATTAAAAAAAGCTGAGAATGTTTGAGGGGGGACTGGAATTGAAACGAAGGCACATCACTCAAATCATTTTAATACTTCTTGTTTCAACAGGCTTCTTGCTTCTGTTTTCGCAATCCAGTACATTCGCTATTCAAACTTTTTTTCAGCAAGAATCCGGATTTCCAAGCCAAACATACATAGGTCCTGTCGAAATTTCATCTTTGAGTAAAGAAGAAGCAATCAACAAATTGAGAAGCAGAGTGAATGAATGGACAAAGAATACGAAAATCAGTGCAAGTATTTTGGATACCGTTAAGCCTCTTCCAACAGACTTTTTTCAATTTGATATTGAAGCATCCGTTGACAATGCTGTTGAAGGAAAAAGAAATCCTTTAGTTGTCAATATTCCAGATGACCATTGGCGAGAAATGATGAGAGAATTAAATATGAGCCTTCTTTCTTCACATATTGACATGAATCAAGCGAACAACGCATTGATTCCAATTGCTGAGTCATTGGATACAAAGCCATTTATCCTGTCTCTCGCAGATTATTTAAAAGCAGATTCAATACAAGGAACAATCGCATCCTCTGTAGGTAAAGAGACAGGATACATTGATTTATTATCTAAATGGGTTGGTGAATATAAAGAAATCACCATTCCGCCAGGATCCGAACTTTCATTAAAGGAGTACATGGAACAAAAGGGCGCCATCGGATATAGCAATGAGTTTTTAACTATGGCTGCCTCATTGATATATGAAACTGCTCTGAAAAGCAATGTGAAAGTGATAGAAAGGCATATAAGTGAAAACAAGCCTATGGGGATCAATGATGGGTTTGAAGCAAAAATTGATGATGACTATGATTTAAAACTATACAACGGGAAGAATCAACCAGTTGTATTCACAAGTGAGTTGGATAAATCGGGTCATTTAAATGTCTATGTTAGTTTGAAGGACGATCCTTTTCGATATGAGCTGAAAAAAAGCAATGAGAAACAATACCCTCCAAGGGAAATCATTGAGTATGAGCCGATATTAGGACAAAAACAAGATGTACCTGGAAGAGAAGGATATTCTGTTGATATTAGTAAGGAAATATATTACCAGGATATATTGATTAAAAGCGAACCTGTTTCAAAAGATTTTTACCTTCCTATTGATAACAGGGTCTATAAGGAGCTGCCTGACCCTTCAACAGAAAGCACGTTGATAGAGAACAGCGGAACAGAAAATGCGGATGTTCCTCAAATGAATGATTCAAATGACCCATCCGTGGTGGGAAGCAACGATCAAAGCGGATCTTCAATTGATCCAAGCGCTTCAAGTCTTCCAGAGAATGATGAAAGCCAGTCTTCCGCTTCAGATGATCCAACTGCCATATATGACAATGAAACGATTGTAAAATAAATGCCAATACAAAGAAGTGATTTCATGAATAATCAAAGAGGTTTCACCCTGATTGAAGTACTTTTATCTATCACTATATTAGGGATATTAGCAGTGATTCTCCTTCAGTTTACTGGTTTCTTTTCTTTTTTGGACGAACGCTCCGATACAAAACAGAAGGCAATTGAGTTGGCGAATCAAGAATTGGTGAAGGAAGCAGAAGAAATCAATAATGCAGAAGCTAATGATACTTATGAGTTGAAAAATACACCGGCTATTCAATCGGAGCTTATTTCCATAAATGGAAGTCCAACTTTCGACATGTGTAAAGAAAAGAATGAATGTGTATTTGTTTCTTCTATCGTTCATATAAAAGTAATCAATGAGAAAAAAGAAGAAGCAGTAATTCCGAAGCTGCTGGTGGTAGGTGTCAAATGGAAAGAATAAAAAAGGTGTTTAATTCTGAAGCCGGTATGACTTTGATTGAACTCTTGGCATCCATCACTATTTTTTTTCTTATAATAGGAGTTGTCATAGGTTTTTTGCTCCAAACCAACCATTTTGTTTCCCAGACCAACTCTACAGTGATCCAGGAAGGAAACTCTCAAGCTCTAAGACTTTTGCTGCAGGACACTTTTTCATCTGGTATAGAGATCGCTTATACAGAAGACCCTCAGGAAATTAAGGTAAGGCAGATGGATGGAACATGCCATTCATTTAATGTGAACAAAGAGCAGAAAACCCTTTATCATTATGAACGAAAATGCGATGCACTGATGGATTTTAAATATCCTGAACAAGGAGAAGCTTTTAAAGGAATCAGCGGTATTAAATTAGATTCCCTTGATCAGAAGGGAAGGGCATTCATAGTGAAAATTGAAGGGGATAAAAACATACAGTACAGTTTTAATCTACTGAATACTGAGTTACAAAAATAGCAGACCAGCCAAAATGAAGGCTGGTCTGCTATTTATTGACTGCAGAAATAATTGCTTATGGAATTAATGGTTCCGCTTAATAAATTACCGCATATTTTCAACTCGTTTTTAGGGGATGCAGCAGCATCTTCACCTGAATCCAATGAAAGCCCGTCAATATTAAGCTGATAGCCTGATGATGTTAATATAAATTTAACAGAGGCTTTATTTTTTCCTGTTTCTAATTTCGCCTCTTGTGCGGAAATAATTTGTCCGGTTTCTAAACTAATTCCCCGTTCACTGTATATTTGGGTTTTATCGATATAAATTCCTGTAGAAGCCTTTAATAGTATGGTAGATTTATTGTCATTGCTGTTTGTGAAACTATTCAATCCAGATCCTTCTTGAAGAGTGATGGACCCGGAATTGGAAGTCAGTTTAATATCACCTTGCCCCCCTTTTAAAAGATTTAAAAACACCTCATTTTCAATAATTACCCCTAAGTCCCCTGAAAAATCTATATCTCCTCCATTCTGGTTATACACATGATTGCCTTTTAATACAGTCAAAATCCCGGGAGTATATATTTGTGGTGATATTGCTTCGTATATCGTGACATTCCCTTCCTCTTTTTTTACTAAGCCATTGCCTGCACTTAATCCATCGGACACTTTAAAAATGGCGCAGCCGCTTTCCAAGCTTTCATCCATTGCATTTGCTGCTTTAACACAATAGAAAGAACCATTTTTTGCATTTTGAAATTCCAATTTAAAACCAGCTACATTACTATTAGAAAATGGTGAAATAAGAGGTTGCGGCGACAAAATGCTTGTTTCAAATTCCCCATTTTTGTTAATTACAGCTTTGTAAATATGAGGGACAATAGTCATGTTTGCTTCAATGTCCTTACTATTGGGAGAGGCATTCAATATTAATTTGGAAGATATATAACTGACAAATGTGAGATTAGGAATGTTGGGTATATCCAGCACAGCTTTGCTTGCCGCGCTAGTTATGATTTTTTTAGTAAAAAACTTTTCGTCAATGTCCTTGCTTCTGTTATGATTCAAATCACCGTAATAGGCTGATGCTCTCAACGTGAAGGGAACACGGGTTAGGTCTTTTGATTCCAAGGGATGACCTTCTGAATCTATTGCTTCAGCATATACATCCATTGCGTCACTGTCTGGAGTTTTAATAATCAGCGGATTTTTCTCTTTTAACAATATAGATGGATCCTCCAATAGCGATTGCATTGTGGAGTTGGCCATTTCAGTGACTTGGAGGTTTCGATAGGTTCTTTCCTGATTCGATTCACGCTGGGATAAAGCAGGCATCAGCAAGACGACTGCCAACAATAATACAGTTATAGTAACAAGAACGATTATCAGCGTGTTCCCACGTTCATTTCTCACCATATTGTCGAAATCTCCTTAAAAACATATTATTCTATCGAAATTTGTTTCTCTTACTTTATAATATAATGTAAATAGTCCAAAAGTTGAAAGTATTTTACAATTGAAGGGACGTTAAAAATGAAAGAACGGAAACGTTTAGGCGATTTATTAGTAGAAGCTGGGATCATTTCAGAAGGTCAGCTCCATGAAACCTTGGAAATGAAGAAAAAAGGACAGAAGCTTGGAGATGCTCTTGTAGAACGAGGCTTTCTTAATGAAGGCCAACTAATCGAAGTGCTGGAATTCCAACTTGGGATTCCGCATATCGTCCTTCATCGTTATCCAATTGATACCAGTCTTTGTAAACTAATCAGCAAAGAATTTGCAATGAGGAACTTCGTCATTCCGATAGAGAAAAAGGGACAGGAACTGACGGTAGCCATGAATGATCCAATGGATTATTTTGCAATGGATGATATGCAGATATCTACCGGCTTTCAAATCAAACCTGTCATCGCAACCAAAGATGAAATCATTTCTGCCCTCCATAAGTACTATCATGTCAATGAACAATACACAGAGGAAGAATTGGCTGCCTACAGTCAAGCCGAGGAAGATGAAGCTCCCGCGGTCAAAATTGTCAATCAAATTCTATCTTCCGGCGTACAGCTTAAAGCAAGCGACATACATATTGATCCTCACGAGACAAAAGTC
Organism: Falsibacillus pallidus; assembly: GCF_003350505.1. Lineage (NCBI taxonomy): Bacteria > Bacillati > Bacillota > Bacilli > Caryophanales > Bacillaceae > Falsibacillus > Falsibacillus pallidus. The sequence continues at coordinate 212,403 of NZ_QQAY01000003.1, read as the reverse complement.
CTTATCCGCTACAGGGTAGATGGAATTTTAAAAACAGAACGGGTCATAGCAAAAGCTGTTTATCCATCCTTAGTGGCTAGGATAAAAATTCTTGGCAATATGAATATCACTGAAAGCAGACTGCCGCAGGACGGTAGAATCAAAATGGATATCCACCGGACGAATGTAGATCTTCGGATTTCAATCCTGCCCACAGTGGATGGAGAAAAAATTGTTATCAGGATCCTCAATCTCGACAATGTTGTAAAAAAAATATCTCAAATTGGATTCAATAAGATGAATATCCAAAACTACATCAAGCTGATTGAGAAACCTTCTGGGCTCATTCTTATGACGGGTCCGACCGGTTCAGGGAAAACATCGACTCTTTATTCATCCTTGAACCACCTTAACTCAGAAAAGGTAAATATTGTGACGATTGAGGATCCGGTTGAATATATCCTGGATGGGATCAATCAGGTGCAAGTCAATCCACAGATTGGCCTCACTTTTGCAAACGGTCTTCGGTCCATCCTTCGACAAGACCCGAATATCATCATGATTGGTGAAATAAGGGACCATGAGACAGCGGAGATAGCAGTCAGATCGGCATTGACTGGACATCTTGTCCTCAGTACGATGCATACGAACTCAGCTATTTCGACAATACCACGTCTTCTAGATATGGATATTGAACCCTATCTAGTTGTCTCGGCTTTATCCGGTGTCGTGGCTCAGCGTCTGGTTCGCTTGATTTGCAGCGATTGCAAAGAGGAGTATGAACCAACAGATATGGAAAAGAAACTATTCGAACGCAGGGGATTGACTGTCCAGAAACTGTATCAAGGCAAAGGATGCAACTCATGCCAAAAGACAGGATTCCGGGGGAGAATGGCCCTCCATGAATTATTGGTATTCGACGATGATATGAGAAGTCTCCTCTATAACAATAAAAGCATGCAAGAAATAAAGATGAATGCTTTGAAAAAAGGGATGCTGTTTTTGATAGACGACGGTCTTCTGAAGGCAAAATTGGGATTCACGACCATAAATGAAATATTACGGGTAGCAATGGAAGAATAGGGGAGAATGGATTTGAAAGAACGATTGGATAGTATTTTAAGAGCGGCATTTGAACTTGGGACATCGGATATTCATATTACTGTTGGTGTCCCGCCAGTGATGAGATTGAATGGAGACCTCAAGCATTACGGGAAAGAGGTATTAAAGCCTGCAGATACAGAGGGAATGGCTAAGGCCATCATTCCTCATCAGCAATGGCAGGTTTTTAAAGAAAAGGGAGAACTGGATTTTTCATATGGCATTGAAGGAGTCTCGAGATTTCGCGTCAATGCTTTTCATCAACGATCCTGCATCAGTATGGCCATCCGGGTCGTTCCTACAAGGATTCCTACATTCGAAGACTTAAAGCTGCCTATGATTTTCAAAAGGATTGCTTTGCAACAGCAAGGACTAGTACTTGTTACCGGGCCCACAGGCAGCGGGAAGTCAACAACCCTTGCTGCCATGATTGATGAAATGAATCGGTCGGTGCGCAGGCATGTCATCACACTCGAGGATCCGATTGAATATTTACATAAACACAACGCGTGCATTATAGATCAGCGTGAAGTAGGTTTTGATACAAAATCCTTTTCAGACGGTCTTCGTGCCTGCTTAAGGCAGGACCCAGATGTCATTCTTGTAGGGGAAATGAGGGATATTGAGACGATTTCCACGGCCATCACAGCTGCTGAAACAGGTCATTTGGTTTTGGCGACCCTCCATACGACGGATGCCCCCGCCACAATCGACAGGATTATTGATGTCTTTCCGCCTGAGCAGCAGTCACAGGTAAGAATTCAGCTCGCCTCTGTCTTAAATACGGTCATTTCACAACGTCTTTTACCTACTGTTGACAAAAAAAGCAGGGTTGCTGCCTTTGAAATAATGTTGAACACGCCGGCTGTTAAGAATCTGATTCGAAATGAAAAAATCCATCAGATTCACAGCATCATGCAGACAAATAAAGCAGCGGGCATGCAGACGATGCAGATGAATATTCAAACGCTCCTGGACAGCGAAAAGATTGCAAGGGAAACGGCGATGCCATTCCTTGCTGAGGGTGTTTAAGATGCCAGTATTTCAATATCGAGGCAGGGACAGAAGAGGTAGCATTGTAAAAGGAAAGATATCTGCCATTAACCATCGTGAAGCAGTAGGAAACCTGAAGGAACGCGGGATATCCATCAGAAACATCGAAGAGTTAAAGGGCATTTTTTATAAAGAAATCAAGTTTGGGCTTGATAAAGTTAAATTCAAACATCTTGTTATTTATATCAGGCAATTTTCCACCCTGATCAAAGCAGGGATCACTATCGTGGATGCAACGAAAATTCTCGCCCAGCAAACTGACAATAAACAGTTAAGGCGTGTATTATTCGAAATGGAAGAAGACATCCGGTCTGGTATGTCGTTTTCGGAAGCGGCAGAGAAGCATAAATCGATCTTCCCTCCAATCTTCATCAATATGATGAAAGCGGGGGAAGCTGGCGGCCAGATGGAAGAAATTCTGGATCGGTTGGCTGTATATTTTGAAAAACAGAATGCAATTAGACAAAAAGTGAGAGCTGCCATGACGTATCCTGCCATTTTAGGTGGAATATCGATAGGGGTAGTCATTTTCATGCTCACTGTCATTCTGCCGAGATTTGCGTCAATGTTTTCTTCCTTTGGATCTAAACTGCCGCCGTTGACAGCATTCCTGCTTAATCTCAGCGATTTCTTTCATACATTTTGGTGGGTCGGACTCTTATTGCTGATTTTAGCTGGGACAGGATTTTATTATTTCAAAAATAAAACGAATAATGGGACGTATTGGGTCGATTATGTGATTTTAAGGATACCGATATTCGGAAAAATTATGCAAAAAGCCATATTAGCCAGACTGACGCGTACCTTAAGTTCCTTATTCTCTGCAACTGTGCCAATCATGCAGTCGCTGACCATTGTTCAGAAAGCTGTCGGAAATGAAGTGATTTCCAGGGTTTTGCATGAATCGAAGATGTCTCTGGAAAAAGGGAAATCAATTGCAGAGCCGATGCAGGACCATTGGGCATTTCCGGTATTTGTGTCCAGGATGATTTCCATTGGGGAACAGTCGGGTACATTGGATTATATGCTTGATAAAGTAGCGGATTTTTATGAGGCTGAAGTGGACCAGGCAACCGAACAATTGAAGTCTCTCTTAGAGCCTGTATTGATAGTTTTCCTGGCTGCTGTTGTAGGGACGATCGTAGCAGCCATCGCCATTCCGATGTTCGACATCTTTAATCATATTCAATAATAAAAAAAATTATCAAATTAACACATTATTTGTAGAAAATAGGCTACGTATCTATTATAATTGTGAATAATTAAATAGAGAGAGAATAATTGGAAGCGAAGAAAGGTTATCCCAAAATGGGCACTAGGATAATCTGGAGCTAGTAGTGCACCCCGCCAATTTTATATTTATCATGATTAAATATAAAATTGGCTTTTTTTAACGGCGGCAACGCCGTACTAAAGTCCTAGGAGGAAAAGCGGATGTTGAAACGAATCAAAGCACTAAAGAACCAAAAAGGTTTCACCCTCGTTGAACTGTTGGCTGTCATCGTCATTTTAGGAATCATTGCGGCAATTGCTGTGCCGAGTATTGGGGGAATTATTGACAAAAGCAAGGCTGATGCTCACAGGGCCAATGCTTTGCAGATAATTTCTGCTGCTAAAATCGCTGTTGCTGCAAATGATTCTACTATAATAGTTCCCTCAACACCTTCTGTAAAGCAATTAGTTGATGGAGGTTATCTTGATGCTATTCCGGGAGATCCAGATAATGATAAAAAAGCATATGATGGTACTAATAGTAAAGTATTGATTGTAAAAAAAGGTAATGCGATTACGTATAGCATTACTCTCAAACCTAGCGCAAAATCGGGTAGTTCAAAAACTTATTATGATAATGCTTCTGAAGCGGATATTATTTCAGGTAAAAAGCCGGCTACCCGTAATTAGAATTTCTTAAGGGCACATTCGTGCTCTTTTTTTTATAATAATTTTAGACATGTATTAGCAGGCTTTTCCTCGAACTATGTCGAACTTACTATTAATATAGTATAATAATAGAAAATCAAAAGGTTGGATGTCTTTGTTTTTCATTGATTTATTTGTCTTTATATTAGGACTTATTCTTGGTTCTTTTTTCAACGTTGTGGGTCTTCGAGTCCCCAAAAAACAATCAATTATCTACCCGGGATCTCACTGCACCTCATGCCAAAAGACCCTGAACTGGTACGAACTCATTCCCGTTATTTCATACATAGCTTTAAAAGGAAAATGCAGAAACTGCAGTGTGAAGATTTCTATCATCTATCCACTATTTGAATTGGCGACTGGGATATTGTTTCTATTATCGTTCCTTCACTTTGGATGGCAGATTGAAACACTCATTGGCTGGGCCCTTATTTCACTGATCATAATCATCTTTATTTCGGATATCCACTATATGATTATCCCTGATAAAGTTCTTCTTTTTTTTCTGCCCGTTTTTATTTTGCTCCGCGTATTCGATCCGCTTTCACCATGGTGGGATTCCCTGCTGGGGGCGTTCATCGGCTTCGGGACGCTTCTCCTTATTGCCATCATCAGTAAAGGCGCAATGGGCGGCGGGGACATTAAGCTGTTTTTTGTATTAGGCTATTTGCTGGGGCTCAAAGCCATCATTCTGACTTTCGCACTCGCCTCATTAATTGGGGCAGTATTCGGAATCAGCATGATGTCTATGAAACGATATGGAAAGCGCCAGCCGATTCCATTCGGACCCTTTATTGGCATTGGTTCGATATTGGCTTTTTTCTATACGCAAGAAATCATCGACTGGTACTTCAACACATTTTTCTGGTAAGGAGTGAGGAAAGGAATGCCGTCTATATTTGACACTCAACGTACGGTGCATGTAATGTTCACAGACCGGTATTTTCGTTTCCTTGAGACAGGAAAGCATCATTCCATAAAAAGATATGGGCAAAAATGCCTCCCGGAAGGATTGATTCAAGAAGGAATCATCCAAGATCCTGAAACATTAAGCATGATCATTGATCATTATTTAATAGAAAATAAAATCAAGAGAGTCCCGGTATATGTGAATCTTCCAGATGGTCATACCATTGTGCGTAAGGTTTCTGTGCCGCTTGAAATTCCATTTGATGAAATAAAGGGATATCTATATATGGAAATAGGGGAGTCCCTGCATTTGCCATTTGAGGATCCCATTCTTGAAGTGGTTGAACTTGAAACAAGAGAAGGGGCAAACGAGGTGCTTCTTATCGCTGTCAAGGAATCGATTGTTCAGCAATATGTTGACTTTCTGACAGAATTGAAATGTAAACCGCAAGTGATGGATTTATCCATTTTGTCTCTGTACCGGCTTTACTATCATTTAAATCTTTATGACCCTAATCAACACTTATTGCAAATCCAGATTTTTATCAATAGTTTTCAGCTGTCCATTTTTCATGATCATAAACCTATATATGTCAGGTCTCAGGTGCTCCCTGAAAGTTTAAATTATGAAATTCAGCAATCAAGGACTGGTTTTGAAGTATATCACCCTTCAAACGATGAAAATGGAACGATGGAACAAATACAGGTGATCAGTCAAGAAGTAGAGAGACTGATCAATTTCTACCGATATAACATGACAAATGGAGAATACCAGTTGAATGCTTATATCGTTTCAGGCGATCATCCTTTCCTTAATTCTTATGCCAAAGAGTTGGAAAACCAGCTGGGAATTTCAATACAGTCCCTTGCACAGCCTCTTTTTCAGACAGATAAAAATATGAATATACCATTTGTGCTCAATGAATGCATCGGGCTATCTCTAAAGTAGGTGACAGGAATGCTGGTCGATATTAATTTAATTGAAAAGAAAAAATCTCCATACAAGCCAGTCATCTTTATTGGAATTTTCCTGCTGCTAGTCCTTTTAGCCGTCATCCTTCTTATTTCCTATAACCATCGCTTAAACTTAGAAGAAGCGAGCCTTCAACAGAAAGTGAATTATGAGCGGCAACTAAGGACTGTACAGAACGCCAAGGAGAGAAATATTGAACCAGGTTCCATTCAAAAGTTATCTTCTGCGATAGAATGGGGAGAGACTTACCCTGTTTCAACTGTAGCGCTGATTAAAGAAATAACGGGGAAACTTCCTGATAGGGGATATATTCTTACGTTTTCATACAGCAGCAATGAAATCGTTTCATTAACTGTACAGTTCGATACAGCTCCCGAAGCAGCGTATTACCTGAAAAACCTTAAAGAGTCTCCCTTCATCAAGGAGGTTTCACTCGGCAGTATTGTCACAGAAGGTGTGGATGAGGCAGGAGCATCTTTGCCAAGATATTTGGCTCAATATAATCTAATTATCGATAATGACGCAATCAGAAATACGGATTCGGCAAAAGAAGGTGTGAATGATGAACAGTAAATGGAACAATCGAACTGTTTTCTTAACCGGTGGTATCATTGTTGTCATTTTGCTTTTCATTCTTTCTGCATGGATGCTGATCCCGAAGCAAAAAGATATTGAACTGTTAAATAAACAATTAATGGAGGAAAAGCGTCTAACAGCAGATGGGAAATCATCTGTAGTAAATAAAGGAAATGAAGAACTTGCAGTGAAAACAACCGAACTTCAAAAGAAAATTCCGGTAAAGCCGTTAATTGAAAACTTCATATTGAATTTGGAGCAGGCGCAGATTACATCTGGAAGCAAGCTGCTTTCTGTTTCCATTCAGGATGATGGGAATCCTGCATCAACTACCGCTGCTGAAGGAACAGACACCAATTCAGCTGCCGACCTCAGCAAAAATCTTGAAAAGGCCCTTCAGACTGAGAATTCTCAAGAAACTGCCATTCCTGAGAAAAGCGTGCAGCTTCCGCAGGGGATTAATCGGGTTACAATTAATTTGCAGATGGAGGCTCCCGGGTTTAATGAATTGATGGATTTTCTGGATTCCCTTGAAGGGATGGAGAGAATCGTAAGCATCGACTCCGTAAATTTTGCAGGCAACCGCGAGCCCAGAACCACTTTAGATCAAGGGCTTCCACTAACGTATAATGTCATCCTGTCCATTTTCTATTACCCTGAATTGGAAGATTTGGTGAAGGACCTGCCTGTTATCGATGCACCTCAGCCAAGCCATAAAGTGAACCCGCTTGTTCCGACAGGTCCGATTGAGAACTCCGGAAGCGAAAATCCACCTGCTGATAAATCCGGCAGCCAAGTAGATGAGCAGACATCACCTGCAGACACAGCAGCGGATGATTCGGCATCTTCAGAAAAAGCTTCAGATGAACAGAACAAGGATCCAACCCATCCCGCAGAAGTTTTGACACATATTGTCCAACCAGGTGAAACATTGTTCAGCATCGCCATGAAATACTATCATTCTCCTGAAGGGGAAGAAACAATCAAAACTTATAATAACTTAAAAGAAAACGTCGTTTATTCAGGAACTTCCTTAAAAATACCGATTTACGAAAATTGACGAAAACCTTATCCAACAAGACGACACCAGTCTTGTTTTTTTTTATCCGTGATATGGTAGCATGAAGCAAATGTTTCGTGCGGGAGGAATGGAATTGGACAAGCCGGGAAAAAATGAAGCCTCCATCAGGATCAAAATCAACGGAGAAGAAAAGGAATTTGAAGAGAATTTAGTGGTGCATGATTGGAAAGATACAAAAAAAGAAACAGCAGCTGGTTCTGAAGCCCTTGAGGAAGATGAATCATTTGATTGGGTTCTGCCAGATCCGGGGCAGGACCAAGGTGAACTAAAAGAATTCAAGCAGATTTCGTATGTGCCCGCCATTTCCAAAAAATCATGGGTGCAGCCGAAAGGGCCAAAACGGAAAGGTGGTCTGTCGAATCTTGTTTTTTCAATCGCAACAGCGGTCATCATTGGGCTGATACTGGGGTATGCCATGCTTCATTTGTTTACCAGCAAATCAGAACCTGCCGTTTCTTTGGGGCTTGAAGAAAATCATGAAGCAGGAGCGGGCGGATCGGATGCCAAATCTGGCGGAGAAGCCACAGCATTAACATTGAATTCCTTCAATGTCCCTGTCATCCAAGCCGGGATCTTTACGTCAGAAGAAGCTGCTAAAACCACTGCTGCAGAAATCGCCGCAAAAGGGTTTCCTGCTTCTGTCGCCAAGCAGGGGGAACAATACTATTTATATTCCGGTACAGCCGGAACAGTAGAAGAAGCAAAGGTACAGGCGCAAAAAATGAAGGATCAGCAGATCGATGTTTTTGCAAAAACAATTTCTGCAGGGGATATCAAGGTTGATGGGGTATCAGGAAAAGAGGCAGCATTCCTAAATGATGCAGCCCCCCTATTTCTTCTCCTGTCTGAGACGAGCGGCTCTTTACTATCTGGGAACGGCGCTCAACTGGATGCTGATGTTCCTGATAAAATAAAAAGCATGGAACAGATTGGGGATTTCTCCAATAAAGAAATCAATGAATTGAAAAAGGACCTGATCCAAGGCTATTCCGGGATTGAAACCTTCAAGAAAAGTGGAAATGAAAAAGATCTCATTGATGCCCAGCAAGCACTTCTCGATTTTTTAAGCACCTATCTATCTTTAAAAGATTGACATAAACTGATATTTTCTAGGAAATATTGCGAAAAGACGATTTTTTTCGATCTTGCTCCCAAGCTTTGCGTTTTTAGGATCAAGATAAAAATAATCGTCTTTTTTGTCGTTTATCATTTGTTTAGCAAGGGGCTTTTTGATAGGATTATCTTGTATCTCCCTCTGATATTGAATGGAAAGGTTTGATGAAAGATGAACCGCTTAATCCTTGCTTCAGGATCTCCCCGAAGAAAAGAACTTCTACAAAAACTTCAAGTCCCATTTGACATTTTTCCGAGCGATGCTGATGAAAATCTGCCCGAAGGAATCGCCCCCGACAAAGCGGTCCTTCTATTAGCTGAAAGGAAAGCTAAAACCGTGGCTGAATCTTTTCCTGAGGACATAGTGATCGGATCGGATACGGTTGTAGCATTGGGTGATGAAATCCTTGGGAAGCCGCTAGATTCTGACGATGCTAAATCCACTCTGAAAAAACTCTCTGGCCGTACCCACTCTGTATTTACTGGAGTCTCCATCATCAAGGATGGAGAGCCCCAATCTTTTTTTGAAAAAACGGATGTGACGTTCTGGGCTTTGACGGACGAGGAAATCAACCGCTATATTGAAACAGGCGAACCGTTTGATAAAGCGGGCTCTTATGGGATCCAAGGGTATGGTTCGCTATTTGTGAAAGAAATCAAGGGCGATTATTATTCCGTGGTCGGCCTTCCTGTTTCCCGCCTTTACCGAGAGCTGAAATCCGCAGGTCTGTCCTTTTAGGGGATATGGCCAGGCCCGGCGTCCTCCTAAAAGGAGGAAAATAACCTATTGGAAACTGAAACGATCCTCATAAGGGACTATCCCACTGACGAACGCCCGCGTGAAAGGATGGCCAATAATGGTGCAAGCAGCCTCTCAAATCAGGAGCTTCTTGCCATCATTTTAAGAACCGGGACAAAAAACGAATCGGTCATTCACCTCGCTAACCGCGTTCTCACCCATTTTGATGGCTTCAGGCTCTTAAAAGATGCTTCATTGGAGGAAATGACAGCCATTAAAGGTGTCGGTGAAGCAAAAGCCATCCAGATCATGGCTGCCGTTGAAATCGGCCGCCGGATCAGCAATCTTACGTATGATGACCGCTACGTCATCAGGAGCCCGGAGGATGGCGCGAATTATGTCATGAATGATATGAGGTTCCTTTCACAGGAGCATTTCGTCTGCCTCTACCTGAACACCAAGAATCAAGTCCTGCACCGCCAGACTATCTTTGTCGGAAGTCTGAATGCCTCGATTGTCCACCCAAGAGAAGTCTTCAAAGAAGCCTTTCGCCGCTCTGCAGCGTCTATTATTTGTGCCCATAATCATCCTTCCGGGGACCCTTCTCCCAGCCGGGAAGATATAGAGGTGACGAAAAGGCTTGCAGAATGCGGAAAAATCATCGGAATAGATATTCTCGATCATTTGATTATCGGCGACAAGAAATTTATCAGTTTAAAGGAAAAAGGTTATTTATGACACTATGATTTTAACAGCCATTGAGATATAATAGAGTTTATGATTTTTCATAACGAGCATCGATTTTTGTCGAATCGCAAAGATGAAATTACCTGTGATTTTTTGAAAATAAAAGTACTATAAAAACCTTAGTAATTCGTATCAGAAAGGGAGATACTTGAATGTTTGGACTTGGAACTAGAGATCTTGGAATCGATTTAGGAACAGCGAATACGCTGGTATACGTAAAAGGAAAGGGCATTGTGGTCCGTGAGCCATCCGTTGTTGCCATGCAGACAGATACTAAAAGCATCGTAGCAGTCGGAAATGATGCCAAAAACATGATTGGACGTACACCTGGGAATGTTGTAGCCCTTCGCCCAATGAAGGACGGCGTCATCGCAGACTATGAAACAACTGCTACCATGATGAAATATTACATTAGACAAGCAGTGAAAAATAAAGGATTATTCTCCAGCAAGCCGTATGTAATGGTTTGTGTGCCATCCGGGATCACTGCAGTCGAAGAACGCGCTGTCATCGATGCAACCCGTCAAGCAGGTGCAAGGGATGCCTATACCATCGAAGAGCCTTTTGCAGCTGCAATTGGTGCAAACCTGCCTGTATGGGAGCCAACAGGAAGCATGGTTGTCGACATCGGCGGCGGGACAACTGAAGTGGCCATCATTTCACTTGGCGGAATTGTTACAAGCCAATCAATCCGTATTGCCGGAGATGAAATGGATGAATCCATCATCAGCTACATCCGAAAGAATTATAATTTGATGATCGGGGACCGTACAGCGGAAACCATCAAAATGGAAGTCGGTTCTGCAGGCGGAGCTGAAGACATGGAATCCATGGAAATCCGCGGACGCGATCTTTTGACAGGTCTGCCGAAAACGATTGAAATCACAGCAGTCGAAATCGCCAATGCTTTGCATGATACGGTCTACTCTATCGTGGATGCAGTCAAGAGCACGCTCGAGAAGACACCACCTGAATTGGCGGCTGATATTATGGACCGCGGCATTGTTCTGACTGGAGGAGGAGCACTCCTTCGCAACCTTGATAAAGTAATTGGAGAAGAGACGAAAATGCCTGTATTGATTGCGGAAGATCCTTTAGATTGTGTGGCAATCGGTACTGGGAAAGCGCTGGACCATATTCACTTATTCAAGAACAAAGCAAAAGATTCACGCTAATAAATGATAGAGGTGTAAGTCATGCCCCAATTCTTTTTAAATAAGCGTCTGATATTATTGCTGGTAAGCATCATTGTACTGGTGGCATTGATTGGATTTTCTCTTCGTGATCGTGAAAACGTTTCTTTGCCGGAACAATTCATTTCTGATATTGTCGGCTTTGGACAGAATCTTGTATCCAAGCCCGCTGGAGCAGTAGCGGGCTTTATTCAAAATGTTGAGGATCTGCAGAATACATACATTGAAAATAAAAAGTTAAAAGCCCGCCTTGATGAGCTTGCCTCTCTTGACGCGAAAGTCAATGATCTACAAAAAGATAATAAAGATTTAAGGGAGACCCTGAATATCAAAGATAATCTCAGGGACTACAATCCTACCCAAGCCACGGTTATCGCACGAAATCCCGTCCAATGGGAAGAGCTTCTGCAAATCGACAAAGGCTTATCCAGTGGAGTGAAGCCAAATATGGCTGTCATCACGGCTAAAGGATTCATTGGGAAAATTAAAAGTTCCAAGCAGTTCACATCGACAGTCCAGCTATTGAGTTCAAATGATCCTAAAAACAGGATTTCTGTCAAAGTCCAAGGGGAAAAAGGCGAAAAAAATGTTTTCGGATTAATAGAAGGCTATGATGCCAAGAAAAAAATGCTGATTCTTAAAAGACTTCCTTACGATGTTGATATCAAGAAAGGCAGAAATGTCGTCACATCGGGAATGGGTGGACTTTTCACCGAAGGGATCCCGATCGGGAAAATCGAAAAGCTTGTACCAGATCAATACGGATTGACCCAAATGGCGTATGTAAAGCCATCAGCAGATTTATATGATGTGGAGCATGTGATGGTCATCGACCGGACCATCGCCAAATCTGATGCATTTGATTTAACGACAGAAAAGGAGGGGGAATAATGAAACGCTTCATTCTCCCTTTGATTCTGGCCCTCAGTTTTTATTTTGAAGGAGTCTTTGCCCAAGTATTTTCGGCAAAGGCTTTTCATGGTGAACGCATCCTGGCGCCGCATTTTTTATTGGCCATCCTTATTTTTATGGCCATTTATTATATCCGTAACAATACGCTTTGGTATGCGCTGCTTTTCGGATTGCTTTATGATGTTTTCTTCACAGAGATCATCGGCATCAATCTTTTTCTATTTCCGGCTGCCGTCTACCTGACTACAAAGGTCATGAAAGTTTTGCAGTCCAATGTTTTCATAGCGATTCTGGTTGCTCTCTTGAATATGGCAGCAGTCGAATTCATTGTCTATCAATTCTATCGTTTAATCGGTCATGTCCAGATGACGATGGTTGATTTTGTCGATATCAGACTTTGGCCGACGTTAATATTGAATCTTGCATTCTTGATCATCGTTGCTTTTCCTCTAAAAAGATGGCTGATGTTTTGGAGAAAAGAGTTGCTGGATGATTAATTCTTTCCTGCAAAAAAGGAAATCAGGCACGAATTGTCGAATTATACAGGCACTGAGGTGAATAAAGCGCCATGATGAAAAAACAAAATGTTATGATAAAAGGCACAAAAAACGGACTGGTCCTTCAGCTGAATGATCAGTGCTCATATGATGATGTGAAAAAAGAACTTGAAGATAAGCTGTCCGCTCATTACCGGGAGCAGGAAGATGCTCCACTCATAGCAGTTAAAATTCAGGCGGGCAATCGCTATCTGACAACTGAGCAGGAAGAAGAATTGAAGGAGCTTGTCAGAAAAAAACGCAATCTTGTCGTGGAAGAAGTCTATAGCAGCGTCATGACAAAAGAGGAAGCGTTTAAACAGAAAGAAGAAACCGACATCTTTTCCGTTGCCGCCGTTGTTCGTTCCGGCCAAGTGCTTGAAGTCCCTGGAGATCTGCTTCTGGTAGGGGACGTGAATCCTGGAGGACGGGTGAAAGCCGGCGGTAATATTTTTATCATGGGAATGCTAAAAGGCATTGCCCATGCCGGATGCAATGGAAATAAAGATGCGGTCATCGCTGCTTCTGTGATGACGCCGACACAGTTAAGGATTGCTGAATGCCTGAATCGCGCTCCTGACTCCTATGATGCAGCAGGAAATGAAATGGAATGTGCCTACATAGATGATTCAGAACAAATCGTCATTGATAGATTACAAGTTTTAAAACATCTTAGACCGACAATTAATAGATTAAAGGGGGACGCTACTCATGGGTGATGCAATCGTCATTACATCTGGAAAAGGCGGGGTCGGAAAAACGACAACGTCTGCCAATTTAGGCACAGCTTTAGCATTGCAAGGAAAAAAAGTGTGCCTGATCGATACAGATATTGGTTTGAGAAATTTGGATGTTGTCCTTGGACTGGAAAACCGGATCATCTATGACCTGGTGGATGTAGTGGAAGGCCGCTGTAAAATCCATCAGGCATTGGTGAAGGACAAACGGTTCGATGACCTTCTCTTTTTGCTTCCCGCAGCTCAGACAAGCGATAAATCAGCAGTCAATCCCGACCAGATGGTAAAGCTGGTCGATGAATTGAAGCAGGATTATGATTATATCCTGATCGATTGCCCTGCCGGCATCGAGCAAGGATACAAAAATGCGGTTGCCGGAGCGGATAAGGCTATCGTTGTCACTACACCTGAAATCTCAGCAGTAAGGGATGCTGACAGGATCATCGGTCTTTTGGAGAAAGAGGATATTGAACCTCCACGCCTGGTAATCAATCGTATTCGTCCCCACATGATGAAGAATGGAGAAATGCTTGATGTGGATGAAATCACGACTCATTTATCCATCGACCTCCTTGGAATTGTGGCAGATGATGAAAATGTCATCAGGTCTTCCAATCAAGGGGAGCCAATTGCGCTAAATCCAAACAGCAAAGCTTCCATTGCCTATCGGAATATCGCCCGCCGCATCCTAGGTGAATCTGTACCTCTTCAATCGTTGGATACAGATAAGCCGGGAGTTATGGCCAAGCTGAAAAAATTCTTTGGCGTCAAAGCTTAATAAAATAAATGAAATTGAAAGCCAAGTGCTTGCCGTCAATCATTGACGGGGGCATTTGGCTTTTTTGTTTTTTAAAGAGCCTGGATGACTTTCGGTATTTCTATTCATACTCCGACTGGACAAGTCATAAAGTAGTACAAATGTCTAAAAGGAGATTGGTGAGGCCATGAGTAATCGAGCGGATGAGATTAGAAAGCGGATAGCGAAACGGAAAAACACGAAGCAGTTCAATGGGACTTCCAACAGAAGCACCTATATCCCTGCAGATGAAGAAAGGTATGGCGGCGAGAGATTTCCTTCGTTTGAATCGGGTCCATCTGATCAGCACCCTTTATGGAACAAGGAAGTGTTTTTATTTAAGATTCTTCTGTCTGCCGTTCTTGTTCTTGGGGTGGCGGTTCTTTACCGCGGTTCATCACCGGTTTTTAAAGAACCGAAAAAGTATGTTGAAAAAATGATGTCTTCAGAATTTCAATTTGCGGCAGTATCTGATTGGTATCAGGAACAGTTTGGAAAGCCGCTCGCTCTCTTTCCCAATGACCCTAAAGATTCTGTAGATCAAGCGGCAGGGAGCAAGCCTCATTATGCAGTCCCAGCAGGTAAAGTTTTGGAAAGCTTCCGCGCAAATGGGAAAGGAATCATGCTCGAAACGGAAGCTGAGGAACCAGTCGTTTCTTTAAGTAAAGGGGTTGTCATCTTTGCCGGCAAGAAAGATGATCTTGGGTATACCGTGATCATTCAGCACCCTGATAAGAAGACAGAGTCATGGTATGGACATTTGGAATCGATTGCAGTATCGGAATATGAAAGTGTCGAAGATGGGATGGTTGTAGGAAAGCCTTCTAAACGTGCTGAAGGAGAATCAAGTGAGTTTTATTTAGCCATTAAAAAAGGGGATGAATTCGTAGACCCTCTGCAGGTGATCTCGCTTGAGTAAATTCCTAATAAAAAAACCCCTGTTTAAAGTCTTCCTGAAATTCAGGATCCATCCTTTATTTTGGGTGGTCGCTGCCGTTGCCGTAATGACTGCTCATTTCACGGAGTTGTTGATGCTTCTTGGGATTATCATCATACACGAAATGGGGCATGGGGTTTGCGCCCAGTTTTTTTCATGGAGGATCAAACGGATCAGGATCCTCCCATTCGGCGGTGTTGCTGAGATGGAGGAGTATGGAAACCGGCCGCTGAAAGAAGAATTGGCTGTCACACTCGCCGGCCCCCTTCAGCATATTTGGATGACTGCTGTCATGTATGCGTTATATATGAACGAATGGGTGCCAGAGGATGTTTTTTTTATGTTCATGGAATTCAACATCATGATCCTGTTATTCAACCTCTTACCGGTTTTGCCCCTTGATGGGGGGAAGCTCCTTCTTATGGGGCTTTCATTGCTCCACCCATATTCAAAGGCATTTCAGCAAACAATCTTATTTTCTGTCATTGTCTTATTGTCGCTTCATCTTTTCTCTCTGTTTATCTTTCCCATGCAATTAAACTTATGGATTGTGTTATGCTACCTCTACTTTTCATTATGGATGGAATGGAAGCAGCGGCAATTTATCTTGATGAGGTTCCTTTTGGAGCGCCATTATGGGAAGAAGCCGAACTTCATGCGGCTCAGTCCGCTGAATGTAAATGCGGAGGACAGTCTCTCAGAGGTGCTTAGCAGATTTAAACGGGGCGTTAAACACCCGATTATTGTCATCGAGGGCAGCGCTGAAATCGGCAGCCTTGATGAAAACGAACTCCTGCATGCCTATTTCACGGAGAAGATGGTCACTGCCAAAGTAAAAGACATCCTGGAGCTCTATTGACGTTTGTTTTTTTTCTGGCTAAAGTAATTACAGGGGAGGCAGATCATAGCCTCCCCTTAATGCTTTAAAGCGAGGCGCATCGATTTGAATAAAATAATCATTGATTATCGAACGAGAGAAAAAAGATATGCAGTCATAGAAAATGAAAAGGTGCTAAAGCTTAATATAGCCCAGCCTGAACAGGATTCAATGGTCGGGAGGATTTATCTGGGGAAAGTAGAGAAAGTGGAAAATGGGATTGGAGCCGCATTCGTGGATATCGGAGAAGGAAAGAACGGCTACCTATCACGCGATCAGATTCCTGCGTACATACATAATGAATCGAATAACAAAGAAATGATGGCATTGACCAAGTTCATTCGCCAGGGGGAAAAGCTCCTTGTACAGGTAAAAAAAGACGAGAGCGATACGAAAGGCCCTTTACTGACAGGGGTTTTGGAGTTTTCCGGCAAAAAAGCTGTTTATATGCCCCATGGGAAATATATTGCCGTCTCCAAAAAAGCTCCTGAAGAAACCCGGGATCGATTGAGGGGTTTCGGCAATGAGCAGAAGAAGGATGGAGAAGGCTTCATTTTCCGTACAGAAGCATTTGAATCGACCGAAGAAGAATTGATGCAGGAATTGAACAAACTGAGGACAAGGTATCAACATATCCAACAAGAGGCAGAAAAGTCCCCTGCTCCTTCCCTGATCCATGCCCCTGCATTATTTTTAGGGGAAATCACAAATGAGATGGATCGACTGGGAACTGGTGCAGTCATCTGTGATGACGCATCATTTCTGAAGGACATAAAGGACTCCCAGCCGGACGGCGAGTGGGAGTATACCCTTTATACCGACAAGAAAAATATCATGGTGAGCTATGATATCGAAAAGGAATATGAGCGTGCCCTGAAGCAGATCATTTGGCTGGACAGCGGAGCTTATTTAATTGTTGAAGAAACAGAAGCCTTGACGGTCTTTGATGTCAATACAGGCAAGTTCACCGGTAAAAGCCAGCTTGGGGATACAATCATCAAAACGAACCTGGAAGCAGCAGATGAAATAGCCAGGCAAATCATTTTAAGGGACTACAGCGGCATCATCCTCATTGATTTCATTGATATGAAGAGTGAAAATGATCGCAAAAAAGTGATCAAATCCTTAGAGAATATTCTTAGGAGGGATCCGAAGTATTTCCGGATTGTAGGGTTCACTTCTTTGGGGATCCTGCAGGTCACAAGGAAAAAAACAAAAAAATCCATTCCCGAGTATATTCTTGCAGATTGCCCCGTCTGTAAAGGGACAGGGAAAATCAAAAGTCCGGAAACCGTCGCATTTGAATTGGAGAGGCTGTTATGGGAAAGACCGTTCGGGGAGCATGAATCCGTGCTTATCGAAGCGACAGAAGAAGTAATGGATGTATTTAAAGGGGAAAATGCAAAACATTTAAAGAGAATCGAAACGATTTTAAACGTCCGGATTTTCTTTAGCCGTTTGGAAGGACATCCTAATCACCATTTCAACCTCAAACAATTTGGAACGATTCGAGAAATAAAAAAAATGGTTTGAAGCAATTCTTCATTCCGCCATTGACATAAGAGAGTCCGTTATGATAAAGTTTTAATGTTATTGTTTGTAGCACCCGTGCTACAACCGCACAAATCAGGTATTAAGCTTTTGCTTATGGCGAAACGCCTGTTTTTGGCGAGTCTGAGACTATGAGGAGGTGCAAGTATGTACGCAATTATTGAAACTGGCGGAAAACAAATCAAAGTAGCAGCTGGACAAGAAGTTTACATCGAAAAATTGGATGTAGCTGAAGGTGAAGTTGTCACTTTTGATAAAGTTCTTTTCGTAGGCGGAGATTCTGTAAAAGTAGGAAGCCCATTAGTGGGAGGAGCTACTGTTACAGGTAAGGTTGAAAAACACGGCCGTCAAAAGAAAATTACGATTTTCAAGTACAAAGCGAAGAAGAACCAACGTAAAAAGCAAGGTCATCGCCAACCTTACACTAAAGTAGTAATCGATGCTATCAACTTGTAAGGCCTGATTTTATGATCAAGGTGAAGATTAACCAGTCCCCGGACGGAAGGATTTCTTCCTTTTCGATGAAGGGACATGCTGATTTTGCGGAACATGGTTCAGATATTGTATGTGCTGGCGCATCTGCTGTATCCTTCGGTGCCATCAATGCGGTGTTTGCATTAACCAATGCGGAGCCGATTATTGATCAGTCATCGGATGGCGGCTTCCTTAGCTGCAGCATTCCGAATGATTTGCCGGAAGAAGAGGACAAGCAAGTCCAGCTTCTTTTAAAAGGTATGGTAGTTTCCTTGCAGACAATTGAACGTGATTACGGAAAATATATTAAATTAACCTTCAACTAAATAGGAGGTGGAACTAATGCTAAGACTAGACCTTCAATTTTTTGCATCCAAAAAGGGTGTAGGTTCAACTAAGAACGGTCGTGACTCTATCTCAAAACGTTTAGGCGCTAAACGTGCAGATGGTCAGTTTGTTACTGGTGGATCTATTCTTTACCGTCAACGCGGTACGAAAATCTATCCAGGTGCAAACGTAGGCCGTGGCGGAGACGATACTCTATTCGCAAAAATCGATGGAGTTGTCCGTTTCGAGCGTTTGGGTCGTGACAAGAAACAAGTCAGCGTTTACCCTGAAGTGAAAGAAGCTTAATGCTGAAAGAAGACTCTAACCGAATTGTCGGTTAGAGTTTTCTTGTTTTATGAGGAACAATTAGGATTTTGCCAATAAGGAGGACGACGCCTTCCTTTTTTGGTATACTACAAAAAGAACAGTGCGAATGATTAATAGAATTCAAAAAAATATTTTCTGTAAATCAGACTGGGTGAAAAAGCTTTTCAGCAGTCTGGTGATATATGTAATTAGACTGAATGATAATTAGGAGTGCGGGAATGAATAATAACTGGACAGTAGTTGAGGTGCTTAAACATGCGCGCCACGACTGGATGAACAAGCTGCAATTAATCAAAGGGAATTTAGCTTTAGATAGACCGGAACGGGCTAAGTCAATCATTGATGAAATCGTATTGGAAGCACAGCAAGAGTCCAGACTATCAAATTTGAAACTGCATAGATTTGCTTCATTATTGATGACGTTCAATTGGGAAGGGCATCGTTTCACAATTGATTATGACATTTTGAATGAAAATACAGTCCATTCTTTGGATGATGCGGAATTATTCAATTGGTTTTCAACATTTTTCGCTTTACTGAACGAAGCGGTCGAACCGTTTCAGGATCAGCAGTTATCCATTACCATACAACTTGATAAGGATTCAGCGAAATTCTTTTTGGATTTTCGTGGCATACTGAAAAGTGAAGAGGAAGTATTGAATTGGCTTAAGTTACAGAAGCAAGCAGCCATTGAAGATTGGAGCATCAATCAATTTACCATTCAATTATCCTTCTGATTATTTACATATAACAGCAAGAGGAAGAAAAGGAGGTGCCTTTCATGTTTGTCGATCAGGTCAAAATATATGTGAAGGGTGGCGATGGAGGCAACGGTATGGTTGCATTCCGCCGCGAAAAGTATGTTCCTAAGGGCGGTCCTGCCGGCGGGGACGGAGGAAGAGGCGCGGACGTTGTATTCGAAGTGGAGGAAGGTCTAAGGACTTTAATGGATTTCCGCTATCAGCGCCACTTTAAAGCAACAAGGGGAGAACATGGGATGTCTAAGAACCAGCATGGTAAAAATGCTGCAGACATGGTCGTTAAGGTTCCACCCGGTACAATTGTAAAAGATGCCGATACAGAGGAAATCATTGCGGATTTGACTGAGCACGGACAACGCGCCGTCATTGCAAAAGGCGGCCGAGGCGGTAGAGGAAACAGCCGTTTTGCGACACCTGCCAACCCGGCACCGGAATTATCCGAAAAAGGGGAGCCTGGCAAGGAACGCAATGTCATCATGGAATTAAAACTGCTCGCAGATGTCGGTTTGGTTGGCTTCCCAAGTGTAGGGAAATCTACTTTGTTATCCGTAGTTTCTTCTGCTAAGCCAAAAATTGCCGAATATCACTTTACCACAATTGTTCCAAACCTCGGAATGGTCGAAACAGAAGATAGCCGTTCGTTCGTAATGGCAGATCTTCCAGGACTTATCGAAGGGGCTCACCAAGGAGTTGGGCTTGGCCATCAATTCCTGCGCCACATCGAACGGACTAGAGTCATCGTGCATGTCATCGATATGGCTGCCACTGAAGGAAGGGATCCTTACGAGGATTACCTTACAATCAATGAAGAATTGAAAGAATATAACCTTCGTTTGACTGAACGTCCGCAGATCATAGTCGCAAACAAAATGGACATGCCTGGTGCTGAGGAAAACCTGGAAGAATTCAAGGTAAAAGTTGGAAAAGAACATCCGATTTTCCCTATTTCAGCTTTGACTCGCGAAGGTTTGAGGGATCTGTTATTTGCGATTGCAGATAAAGTCGAGGATACACCGGAATTCCCTCTTGAACATGTGGAAGAAAATGAAGACGTCAATCGTGTCATTTATAAACATGAGAAACAAGAAGAAGAATTCTCCATTACACGTGACCCGGATGGAGCTTACGTTCTTAACGGGTATTCGCTGGAACGTCTATTTAAAATGACGGATTTCTCCAGGGAGGAATCTGTTCGACGCTTTGCACGCCAGCTTCGCGGTATGGGTGTAGATGAAGCTTTGAGGGAGCGCGGCGCCAAAGACGGGGATATCGTAAGGCTATTGGAGTTTGAATTTGAATTCATCGATTGATGATGTCCTTCATTTGTTAGGGGAAATGATCAATGGAAAAAAAAGAATTTGATCAGAAGTTTTACCTGATCAGGGAGGATGTCTTGCCTGAAGCGATGAAGAAAACCCTTGAGGCAAAGAATCTCCTTGAGAGGGGAAAAGCTTCTTCTGTATGGGATGCAGTGCAGCGTGTAGATTTAAGCCGGAGTGCTTTTTACAAGTATCGTGATACTGTATTTCCTTTTCATACCGTTGTGAAAGAAAAAATCATTACCCTGTTTTTTCACTTGGAAGATCGGACAGGCACACTATCCCACCTTCTTGGAGTCGTTGCAGCCCACCGCTGTAATATACTGACCATACATCAGACTATTCCCCTTCAAGGAAGGGCCAATGTCACCTTGTCATTGAATGTAACGGATATGGATGGCAATCTGGATGGTTTGATATCGGGATTGAAAAAGCTGGAGTTTGTTGAAAAAGTGGAGGTGCTTGGTTCCGGTGCATAGGAGCCGCTCCTCCCTTTTTTATATGTTGAAATAGAGGGGAGAAGAGAGAATGAGGATTGGATTTTTAGGACCTATGGCAACATTTACAGATATGGCAGTCAAGCATCTATTCCCTCTGCAAGAGCATGTGCCGTTCATGACCATCCCTGAATGTATTGAAGCGGTACACTTTGAGAAGGTGGATTATGCAGTAGTTCCATTGGAAAATACGCTTGAGGGATCGGTACATCTGACTGTTGACTATCTGTTTCATGAAGTGGAACTGAAAATCATTGCTGAATTGACGGTTCCGATCCAGCAGCATTTGATGGTCCATCCTGATCATGTGGAAAATAGCATGGAAGTAGAGAAAATATTGTCCCACTCCCATGCAACTGCCCAATGCCATCAGTATCTGCATCGACACTATAGGGGGGCGTCCATTGAATATACGACGTCCACTGCAGCTGCGGCAAAATACTTAAAGGAACATCCGGAAATGAAGATTGCGGCAATAGCCAATGAGCTGGCAGCCGATACATATGGATTATCCATCATCCAGCATGGAATCCAGGATTTTGATAGAAACCACACAAGATTCGTTGTGTTGTCCAGAACGAAAAAACCGCTGGAGCTCGAATCAGGTTTTAGCAATGAAAAGACCACCCTCATGGTCACTCTTCCCTCAAATCACTCAGGTGCCCTTCATCAAGTGCTGTCGGCTTTGGCTTGGAGAAAAATCAACCTGAGCAAGATCGAATCAAGGCCGCTGAAAACAGGTCTAGGTGATTATTTCTTCATACTGGATATTGAACAAGCTATGGATGAGGTCCTGCTTCCGAATGCCATCAAGGAAATGGAGGCATTGGGCTGCGGGGTCAAGCTTCTGGGTAGCTATCCTGTGTACTCAACAGAATAACAGGCAAACAAAAACCGGATTGGAATACAATCCGGTTTTTTCTATTCTTAATCCTTTTCATCCACAAGATACCCTGCAGTTCGAAGTGCCTCTTCTGCTTCGTCGAGTATCTCCTCTGAAGGGGCAATGATGGTATGAAGATGGATTCCCTCTGTCAGTTGTGAAAGATAGCCCGCATTAGTTTCTTCAATTCTTTGCAGGAACTGGCTTACTTCCTTACGATTGGAGACCATGATCGATGCCGAGAGATCTCCATAAACCGGATGTTCGATCCTTACGTCTTTCACTGTAGCTCCATGGTCGACAAGAAGAAACAATTCATTTTCTGTTTCTTCAGGGGGGTGGAAGCATGCAACGATTCTTTCTTTGTATTGATGTATTGGGTTCTGGGCCATATAAAGATAGCCTTGGCTTGTAGCAAGGATCGGCTCATTTCTCGCTTTAAGAAGTGTAATATCACTGACAATGACCTGCCTTGAAACATTGGCGGTCTTGGCAAGCTCAGTCCCAGTGATGGGTGCATTGCGATCTTTAAGTATTTTCAGCAGCAGCTGTCTTCGTTCTTCACCTAGAATCTTTGGCTTCGCCATTCCTATTCCCTCCGGACATGTTTATTCTGATACGCATTATACCATATTAAGCGCGGACCGTTTTGTATTCAGCGTATATCGTTTTTAGTGCTTTTGCCAGATCAAAAAGCTGCTCATGTGTAGTGGTCTTGCTAAAAGAAATTCTAAAAAATGATTTTGCCCTTTCAACATCCACGCCCATTGCTTTCATGGCATTGGCTGGTTCTTGCTGGCCGGTGTGGCATGCACTTCCTGTAGAAATTGAGAATCCCATTGTGTTTGCTTCGAGCATCACCAGCTGTCCTTCAATGCCATCGAAAGCCATCCCGATTATATATGGAAGCTGCCGATCCTTATCCATTGATCCAAAAATGTGAGGTTTTTCGTTCCTCAAAAGTTCAAGGAAATAGTCTCTTTTATCCCATGCTGCCTGCCAATCATCCAGTTTTGCGGCAGCCTTTTCAGATGCAGTCATAAAAGCAAAGATTCCAGGGATATTCACCGTCCCACCCCTCATGCCCCGTTCATGGGAAAGGCCGGGAAAGACAGGCTTCGCTTGATGGAGGGGATTGATATAAAATGCACCCACCCCTTTTGGTCCGTGGATTTTATGTGATGACACAGTAAAGCTGTCCATGTATGGTGTAATGCTTTTTAAATCGACTTTCCCAAAAGACTGTACGCAGTCGCAATGCAAGAGGATATCTTTCCCTTTAATGAGCTCTGAAATTTCTTTGATTGGCTGAATCGATCCAATTTCCGAATTGACATGCTGGATCGAAACGAGCAAGGTATCATCCCGTATTGCTAAGGACAACTTCTGAAGGTCGATTGTCCCTTCAGTTGTAAAAGAAAGATACTCCACTTCAAAACCATGTTCTTTTAAATATTCCATGGCAGAATGAACAGAAGCGTGCTCCCCATGAGTTGAGATGATATGCCTTTTTCCGCTGCTGGCTCCTTGTGCAAGTGCCAGTAAAGACAATAAATTGCTTTCGGTGCCGCCGGAGCTGAAATAAAGCCCTTCTTCTTTTACCCCAGTAATCCCGGCAAGCTTTTTCCTGCACTCATTGAGGATATATTGTGCTTTTCCTCCAATATCATGAAGACTTTCTGTATTTCCATATACCTGTGAGGCAGCTTGCATGTAAGCTTCTAGAACATCCGGATCCATAGGCGTTGAGGCTGCATAATCAAAGTATTTCATCGAATGGCACACTCCTTAAAAAAAATCTCTTGTCATAAGTCTAATAATATGTAAAGATATGTGTCAAGACACCTGTTAAAAAGGAGTTTAAATTTATGAAGCATGCTGACGTAATCATTTTAGGCAGCGGTATTGCAGCTATGCAGCTGGCAAAATTACTTCATTCGGATTCTCATGTGATAATTATCACAAAGTCGTTGAAGAACCATTGCAATTCTTATATGGCACAGGGTGGAATGGCTGCTGCTATTTCTCCAGACGATCATTATCGGTTGCATTATCAGGATACATTGGAAGCTGGAAGGCGGCATCAGGATGAAAAAGCAGTGCTCAACCTGGTAAAGGATGCTCCGGATATTGTTTGTGAATTAATGAGCATCGGGGTTCCGTTGGATTTGGATGAACAAGGGCAAGTTGCGCTTGGAATGGAAGGGGCCCATAGTCGAAGGAGGATCGTCCATAGCGGAGGCGATGCAACGGGAAGGCGCATCATGGATGCCTTTTTCAATTCGATTCCTTCGAACATTGAATTCATTGAGAATGAAATGGCAATTGAACTGATCCTTTCTCAGGATGGAGTCTGCAGAGGAGTTCAAACCAAAAATAGCAATGGGGATGTGAACGAATACTTTGGGGAACATGTTGTCCTTGCCACCGGAGGCGCAGGGGGGCTGTATCACTTCACTTCAAATCACCCGTCTGTAACAGGGGATGGATTGGCACTCGCCTATCTTGCAGGAGCAGAGTTGTCCAACTTGGAGTTTGTGCAATTCCACCCTACATTACTATACGTCGGAGGTATGGCAAAAGGTTTGGTTTCGGAGGCAGTCCGGGGTCATGGAGCAGTATTGAGAAACAATGAAGGAAAAGCCATCATGGAAAGTATCCACCCACTAAAAGATCTTGCCCCGAGACATATTGTCGCTCAAAGGATATTTGAGATTAGAAGGAATGGGGATGAGGTATTCCTTGATATCACCATGATTAATGATTTCAAACTGCATTTTCCATCGATTGCCTCTCTTTGTGAGCGGGAAGGCATTAATGTAGAAAGAGGCTTGATTCCGGTTGC
This sequence comes from Falsibacillus pallidus, assembly GCF_003350505.1. NCBI lineage: Bacteria > Bacillati > Bacillota > Bacilli > Caryophanales > Bacillaceae > Falsibacillus > Falsibacillus pallidus. The sequence continues at coordinate 187,240 of NZ_QQAY01000003.1, read as the reverse complement.
CCCAGGCTCTCATTTTTTAATGGGAGGCATCTCCATCAATGATTTTGGGGAAACCTCGATTCCCCATTTATATGCGATAGGGGAAGTGGCAGACAGCGGGGTTCATGGAGCGAACCGGCTGGCAAGCAACTCATTATTGGAAGGGCTTTCATACGGAAAGCGCCTTGCAGCCCACTTGAATCAATTCACAAGAAAAAGCGCTGCCCCAACTTGGCGTCTTATTGAGAAGAGCGGCGGATTAGCATGTCCGAAACTTCCGGAGCGAGGGGAGATTAAACGGCGAATGATGGAAGGTGCTGGGATTGTTCGTTCAAAAGAAGGAATGGAACAACTATTAGCCTGGCTGGAATCCTTTCACATTGATGAATATTTATTGCGAAGCTATAAAAATTGGGATATTGAAGAAATCAGTGTTGCGTTTATGATTCTTTCTGCAAGGATGATCGTTTCCTCAGCCTTAAAGAGGACGGAAAGCAGAGGGGGGCATTTAAGGACTGATTATCCTGATGAAAATATGGATTGGCTAAATTGCCACATCATTCATTCGAATCATGGAATGCATTTGAGGAGGAACAGATATGAATCGGGTAAAATTAAAAGCTATGCTTGAACCATTTTTTATTGAAGACATTGGGGATATGGATATCACGACGGATATGCTGTTTGCTCCGGAAGCACAGGGAAGTTTGAAGCTAATGGCAAAAGCAAATGGGGTATTTTGCGGAGAGGATGTCATCAACGAAGGCTTTCATACCATTGATCCTTCCCTTTCTATCTCCATTGAAAAGAGGGATGGGGAAGAAGTGAAATATGGGGATGCCATTGCCGTCATTACCGGAGCAGTGGCAAGTTTGCTAAAAGGTGAAAGAGTCGTCCTCAATTTAATCCAGCGAATGAGCGGGATTGCCTCAAAGACTTCTACTTTTGTAAAAAGGATTGAAGGAACGGGTGCAAAGATTTGCGATACTCGAAAAACAACCCCCGGACTCAGGATGCTTGAAAAATATGCAGTCAGATGCGGAGGAGGCTTTAACCATCGTATGGGATTGGCTGATTCTGTTCTGATTAAAGATAACCATATTGATTTTGCCGGTTCTATCACTGAGGCTGTGAATGAAATAAGGGGTAAAATCGGCCATACTGTAAAAGTTGAAGTGGAGATCGAAACAAAAGAACAGCTTATGGAAGCCATCGAAGCAGGTGTGGATATCATCATGTTTGATAATCGTACTCCAGCTGAAATAAGGGAATGGTTAAGTATTGTCCCGGTAGGAATCTTAACGGAAGCTTCCGGAGGGATCACACTGGATAATATCAGGGATTATGCCCTTTCAGGAGTGGATTATATTTCACTAGGCTGCTTGACGCATACAATAGAAGCATTTGACATCAGTGCAAAAGTGAAGAACAGAAAAACGGTGATGGAGGCGTAAGTGGGATGAATATGATGGAATTGTTGAATATGGATAATGCATCTCTCCCGGAAAAATATAAAGAAATGACCTATCCAGAAATGGAAGAAAGAGTGTGGGAGATCAAGCAGAAGCTCGGAAAGAAATTATTCATTCCCGGCCATCATTATCAAAAGGACGAGGTAATGAAATTTGCTGATGCAGCAGGGGATTCACTCCAGCTTGCACAGGTTTCGTCCATTAACAAACAAGCGGATTACATCGTTTTCTGTGGAGTCCACTTCATGGCTGAAACGGCTGATATCTTGACGGGGGATCATCAAAAGGTCATCCTGCCGGATATGAGAGCGGGCTGTTCCATGGCTGATATGGCAGATATTTATCAGACTGAGCGTGCCTGGGTTCTCCTGCAGGAAATGTTCGGGGACACGATACTGCCCTTAACATACGTAAATTCCACCGCTGCAATCAAAGCGTTTGTGGGCAAAAATGGAGGGGCTACAGTGACCTCTTCCAATGCTCATGCCATGGTTGAATGGGCCTTGACTCAAAAGGAGCGCATCCTTTTCTTGCCTGATCAGCATCTTGGCCGGAACACTGCCTTTGATTTAGGCATCCCATTGGATAAAATGGCTGTATGGGATCCTCAAGTAAATACATTGATTTATGAAGGCGACGCTGAAGATATCAAAGTGATTTTATGGAAGGGCCATTGTTCCGTACATGAGAACTTCACAGTTGCCAATGTACATGAAGTGAGGGCAAAGCATCCACAAATGAAAATCATTGTCCATCCGGAGTGCAGGCGTGAAGTAGTGGAAATATCTGATTTAAATGGGTCTACTAAATATATCATTGATACGATTGAAAAAGCAGAACCGGGATCATCTTGGGCTATCGGGACTGAAATGAATCTAGTGAAGCGTTTGATCGATAAGCATAAAGACAAACAAATCATTTCGCTCAATCCAAATATGTGCCCATGTCTGACGATGAACAGGATTGATTTGCCCCACCTGCTCTGGTCGCTTGAAAGGATAGAGGAAGGGAAGCCGGTCAATCAGATCGTGGTGGATAAAGACACTTCTGATAATGCAATGCTGGCGCTTCAGCGTATGCTGGACAGGGCATGAAATGAAAATGAATGAAGTAATTGACAGTCATCAAATGGATGGCTGTTTTTTTAAATTGATCTTTAGACCCCAGAATTCAAGGTTTAGCATATTCTTTAAAAAAAGTTCATAAGTATTTGAGTAGATTATTAGCATTTTGCCTATCTTGACATACAATGAATAGACTTATGCCTGAGGAGGGAAAATGAGTGAAAATCCACATCGTCCAAAAAGGGGATACTCTTTGGAAAATAGCCAAAAAATATGGCGTGAATTTCGAAGAGTTAAAAAAGATGAATGCCCAGCTTTCAAACCCCGATATGATAATGCCCGGTATGAAAATTAAAGTACCTGCTTCTGGCGGAACCGTCAATAAAGAAGTAGGTGGAGCAAAAGTATCCTATGGGACAAAAAAGGAAAGCCCAAAAGAGCATCCTTTTTCACAGCAAAAGCCCGTTGCATCAGCTCCGAAAGAAATGCCTGTGAAAGAGGCTCCTGTTAAGGAAGCGCCTGTGAAAGAAATGCCAAAGCCAGTTTATACTCCAAAAGCTCCCCAACCAGTTATCCCAGAAATCGATATAAATAATTATTATATGATGAATATGGCAAATATGCAGATGCAAGCACCGCAGGCACCGCTTCCAGTTCCGCCAAAGCCGGTTGAAAAGCCGAAAGAAGAACCGGTTGCTGAAAAACCAATCGAAGGGGGTCAACCAGAACCTATGTATCCAAGTTATTGTGTGCCCGTAACCCCGGTAATGCCAGGTTCAGGATTTAATTTTCCTTATGGAGGTCCAGGTCCTATGGGTCCGATGCCGCAGGTCCAAGGGGCAATGTCCATGCCGATGCAGCAGCCGATGATGCAGGGAGTCAATCCCGCCATGATGCACCACTATGATGATGAATCATCCTCTTATATGCCTATGATGCATCAACAGCCAATGAATTATCCAGGATCTCCACAAGGTGTGATGGGAGCCCATGACCAGCAAAATCCGCAATACGGGGGGATGCCTCAAATGCCTCAAGGTGTGAACCCGGCCATGTATTATCCACAAATGGGTAATCCGCCTGGATGCTACCCTGCATCGCCAGTCATGCCTGGTATGGGATTTGGCCCAATGGGCGGTCCAAGAATGGAGCATGGAGGATATCCAATGGCTCAGGTTCAAGGGACTTCTGTCCAAGAATCCCCTGAGATGCATTACCCAATGCAGCAGCCTATGATGCAGCAACCGATGATGCAGCAAGCACCACAGCAAGCTTATATGCCATTTGAAGATGACTGCGGCTGTGGAGGACCATCGTTTGAAGTGCCATATCACCACCATCAATATATGGGAGGAAATCCTGGCATGTGGGGCCAGCCTTATGGTATGCAGCAGCCAATGATGCAGCAGCCGATGGGTATGCAGCAGCCGATGGGCATGCAGCAGCCGATGGGCATGCAGCAGCCAATGGGCATGATGCCGCAAATGGGTATGCAGCCGCAAATGGGCATGCAGCCGCAAATGGGCATGCAGCCGCAAATGGGTATGCAGCCACAAATGGGTATGCCTGGCCAATACGGTTTTCCGGGAATGCCGAGGATTGATGGAGAAGATAATGGCTTTTAGATTCCCCTATGAAGGAGACGATTTTTCCACTCGTCTCCTTCATTTTTTAAATACTCTTCTTCAAAATAATACCGGCAGATTAAGAGCCGTTAAGAACGGGCTTTGGAAATACAAAACCCAGGGTAAGACCTGGCTTGTCAAAGAGTTTTCTTCCAAGAAAAAGCTCTTTCATCAGCAGCTTCTTACAAGGAAATTGAAAGAACATGGATTCTGCCATACATATTCTTTTCATCCGATTCATGGCACATATCCCGTTCTTCAGTTTGAGGGGCGATTATTTGGAATCATCGAATTCATTTATTCAAGCAGGAATATATTTACGTTTAAAACCAAGGAAAATAGGAGGAAGGCACTGAAACTCCTGCAGAAATTTCATCAGACAACATCCATTTTTCCGGCCGATTTCAAATCTTTTTTGCCGGAGTTCGATCAAAAGGATAAATGGAAGAACAGACTGGCAGAATTTCATCATAACCGCTACATGCTTGAAGCATATTTTCCTGTGTTTTTATTGGATATGTATGAGGAATGGGCGAAATGGTCGCTTGATAAAATTAGTTCAGTAATAGGATATTTTGATCAGACGCCTTCATGCATCATTCATGGAGATGTTGCGTACCATAACTTTTTAAATGGGAAAAATGAAGAACTTTACTTAATCGATTTTGATCTTATCGCCATAGCTCCACCGGTAATCGAACACCTTCAGATTGCCAGCCGTTTCTTGCCTACCCTTAACTGGTCGATAGATGAATTATTTAAGCATGAAATCCTCTCGATGTATGAGAAAGACAAGGTGTTTCTTATTTCACTTTTATATCCGACGGATGTGCTAAGGGAATGTAATCGATTTTTAAAAAGCGATGAAAAGGCGCGTCAAATGATATGGCCGTATTTATATGATCTGACCATCAGCCAGTTTCCGCTCCGCATGAGGATGATGTATGAAATATTCAATAAAATTGATTCCTTAAACTCCAATTAGGTCCAATGCAGGCAATCGAATCGGCCTTTCCAATTGCATGAACACCCCACTTTTCTGCCAACCTACAAAAGAGCATATTCTGCTCAATGAGGAAAAGGGGGTTTTCCTTTTGGAGAAGAAATACTTGGTTTGGCCGTTATCTGTATTGATTGCAGGAGGCTTGGCTGGATGCGGGGCTAACGAATCTGCCAAGCAGCAGCGATACTCGGATACGTATGAACCGCTTGGCTATTACTCCAACAGCGGACATGGCGGTGATGTAAATGATCACAATGATGGACCGCTTACAGAATGGATGGATCACTCGGTTGGCAAAGAGGGAAAAGATATACGAGCCCAAAAACAAAAATACCTCCAAGTAAAGGACGAGGATGGGAATCCACAAAATCCATCCAGGCCTTTATCGGAATATGATCGTAATTTCTTCCACAGGGATAATCGGTTCAGCTATGGGGATGCGAATTACCATGGCCATCTCGACGATAACACCAGGAAAGCAAAATCCTCCTACTATACAAGCTATGAGGGGGAACTCTCAGAAAAGATAGGCAATGTGGCTAGCCGCGTCAAGAATGTCAATGATGTCAGATCAGTGACATACGGCAGCAATGTGCTGATTGCCGTTGACCTTGAGGACTATAGCAAAGAAGAACAAACCAAAGCGAAAATCAAAAAGGCTGTCGCACCTTACCTACACGGGCGTTCAGCAACCGTTGTGACAGATGAAGGGACCTTCAGCCGAATCAGAAATATGGATAATGATTTAAGGGACGGCGGTCCAGGACAATCCATTGATATGGATATGAAGGATCTATTCAGGACCTTAACAAATAAAATGAAGTAGCAGGCAGTGCGGGAATCCCGCGCTGCTTTTTTATACGAATAAATTGTATAAATATGGTGAGGATAATAGTGTAGAGCCGCTTCATTACAAAAGGAGTGCAGATCATGAAGTACTTTTATTCTATAATCCAAGCATTGCTTATTTTCGCTGGCTTGTTCCTTATAAGCGATACCGCTCTTGCGGGTTCATTGAAAGTTGAGGATATGGATTCAAGTGAAAAAGCTGATATACATGTATCCATATTGCTTGAGAGGGTTTATCTGGACGGGGAAATGAGTGAGGAAACCGTTGATGAATCCATCATATCAATGGAAGAGTTTTGGGATAAATATCAACATTGGCAGCTTGTAGATGTCGAAGATGGGACAATTACGTTCCAAAAAAGAATCAATGATATCTCTCCGCTCCTAAAATCAAATGGGTACTTCGGGTTGTCCGAAGATGGCACCTTATCCATTTTCAATGGGAAGCCCGATCAATCCAATTTAATCCAATCCTTTTTTCAAATCGACATGAGAAGGCTTGAAAGCAGTACACAAAAGAAATTGATGAACGGGATTCCGATAAAGAACAAATATGACTATACCAGTGTATTAGAAACCTATAGGCCATTATCTATCAATTGAACATATAACAGACAGGGAGCAGCTGCCCTGTCTGTTTTTGTTCATAAATAAGAACAAATGTTTTGGGTAATTTCATTCCTTCCAAACGAGAAAAATGATATGATAAAATGAGGTACATAAAAAGGGAGAGAATTAGTTTGTTTGAATACATCAAAGGGACCTTGGAACGCGTTGGTCCAGAATATATCGTGCTGGAGAATAATGGAGTGGGCTATCAGATTTTCACAGCCAATCCTTTCTCCTTTTCTAAACATCAAAACAAAGAAACGATCGTCTATACATATCAGCATGTAAGAGAAGATATTTTGGCTTTATACGGCTTTCATTCTCTCGAAGAAAAGCTTCTGTTCATCAGGCTAATCAATGTCACGGGAATCGGTCCAAAAGGGGCCTTGGCCATTTTGGCATCAGGTGAACCGGAGCAAGTCATCAACGCTATCGAGAATGAAGATGAAAGCTTCCTGGTTAAATTCCCTGGAGTAGGGAAGAAAACTGCGCGGCAGATGATCCTTGACCTCAAGGGTAAGCTTCAGGATATTGTCCCGGATTATTTTCCGAACTTATTCACAGCTGAGGCAATGGATCAAAAAGAAGCCAGTTCAAAAGCTTTGGATGAAGCTATCCTTGCTTTAAAAGCACTTGGATACTCAGAAAAAGAGGTAAACAAAGTCCTGCCTTCCCTGAAGGGTGAAAATCTTTCAACGGATGGCTATATTAAATTGGCGCTGAAGAAGCTGCTGAAATAAAAAAGTAAAGGGGGGAAAGTGATGACAGATCGAATTGTTTCCGGTGAAGCGGATATGCTTGATCTCTCGCTCGAGCAAAGTCTGCGTCCTCAGTTCCTGCAGCAATACATTGGCCAGGAAAAAGTAAAACAGAATTTATCGATTTTCATAGAAGCAGCAAAAATGAGGGAAGAAGCCCTTGACCATGTTCTGCTTTACGGTCCCCCTGGGCTTGGAAAAACCACTTTGGCTGCCGTAATTGCAAATGAAATGGGCGTACAGATCCGGACTACTTCAGGTCCTGCCATCGAGAGGCCGGGCGATTTGGCAGCAATCCTTACAGCCCTCGAACCAGGTGATGTCTTGTTTATCGACGAAATCCACCGGCTTCCTCGGTCCATTGAAGAGGTCCTCTATCCTGCTATGGAGGATTTTTGCCTGGATATTGTGATCGGTAAAGGGCCAAGCGCAAGATCCGTCCGTTTGGATCTGCCGCCATTCACATTAGTCGGCGCCACGACAAGAGCAGGTTCCATTTCTGCACCATTGAGAGACCGCTTCGGCGTATTGAGCCGCTTGGAATATTATGAAGCGGGACAGCTGACTGAGATCGTCAAAAGGACTGCGGAAATTTTTGAAACTCAAATCGATGCAAAAGGCGCCGAGGAAATTGCACGCCGTTCCAGGGGGACGCCGCGGATTGCCAACCGTCTTTTAAAGAGAGTCCGGGACTATGCCCAGGTCAGGGGCAATGGAGAAATCACGCAGCATCTTACGGATGAAGCACTTGAGCTTCTTCAAGTTGACCGTTTAGGTCTTGATCATATTGACCATAAATTATTAATGGGGATCATCGAACGTTTTAAAGGCGGTCCTGTCGGTCTGGATACAATTGCAGCTAGCATCGGTGAAGAATCCGATACTATAGAGGACGTATACGAACCGTATTTGCTTCAAATCGGTTTTCTGCAAAGGACGCCACGGGGAAGGATTGTATCAGATGCGGTCTATAAGCATTTTAATCTTAAGGTGCCTATGGAATGATTTATAGCAGCATCTGGTGGTACAATAAAGTGGAATTCAGCACGTAAACATACAGAAAAAAGGTGAAAAAATTGAAAGTGGATTTGTTTGATTTTCATTTACCGGAAGAATTGATTGCCCAAACCCCATTGGAGGAACGGACAGCGAGCCGGCTAATGGTCTTGAATAAAGAAGACGGCTCCTTATCACATAGTCATTTTCGCGATATTACAAAATATTTAAAACCCGGCGACTGTCTCGTACTTAATGACACGAGGGTATTGCCTGCCCGATTATTCGGGGAGAAAGAAGATACAGGTGCGGCCATCGAGATCCTCCTGCTTAAGCAGGAAGAAGGGGATGCGTGGGAAACCCTAGTCAAGCCTGCAAAGAGAGTCAAGGAAGGTACAATCATTACTTTTGGCGACGGCCGGCTGACGGCAGAATGCGTCGGCATCAAGGATCATGGCGGCCGGATACTTGAGTTCAAATATGATGGAATCTTTTATGAAATCCTGGAGTCCCTGGGTGATATGCCGCTTCCTCCTTATATCAAGGAACGCTTGGATGACAGCGAGCGATACCAGACTGTCTTTGCGAAGGAGCGGGGGTCTGCAGCGGCACCAACAGCCGGACTTCACTTTACACAGGAGCTCCTGAAGGAAATTGAAGATATGGGTGTGCATATTGCGTTTATCACTCTTCATGTCGGTCTGGGAACATTCCGCCCTGTTTCTGTGGAAGACCTTCAAGAACATGAAATGCACGCGGAATTCTACCAGATTTCAGAAGGGACTGCCCGTTTGCTGAATGAAGTCAGGGAAGCCGGGGGGAGAATCATTTCCGTCGGGACAACCTCGACCCGTACACTTGAAACGGTGGCGACCGCGAATGACGGCAGGTTCACAGCTTCAAGCGGATGGACCAATATATTTATTTATCCAGGCTATGAATTTAAAGCGATAGACGGAATGATTACCAATTTCCATCTGCCAAAATCAACCCTCATCATGCTGGTAAGTGCTCTTGCCGGGAGGGAGCATGTTCTTCATGCCTATGAAACAGCCGTGAAGGAACGCTATCGATTTTTCAGCTTTGGCGATGCAATGTTCATTTTGTAGCAAGCAATTGGAAGGAGAAAGAACTCATTGACAGCAATCAGATACGAATTAATCAAGACTTGTAAACAGACAGGGGCAAGATTGGGCATCATCCATACGCCTCACGGATCATTTGAAACACCAATGTTCATGCCCGTAGGAACACTTGCGACCGTTAAAACGATGGCACCTGAAGAATTAAAGGCCATGGGTGCGGGAATTATACTGAGCAACACTTACCATTTATGGCTTCGTCCGGGCCATGAAATTATCAAGGAAGCAGGCGGCCTTCATAAATTCATGAACTGGGATCAGCCGATTTTAACGGATTCCGGCGGATTCCAAGTATTCAGCTTGAGTGAATTCCGCAACATTGAAGAAGAAGGGGTTCATTTCAGGAACCATTTGAATGGCGACAAACTATTCCTGTCCCCTGAAAAAGCAATGGAAATCCAGAATGCCCTCGGGTCTGACATCATGATGGCTTTTGATGAATGTCCTCCATTCCCTGCCACATTCGACTATATGAAAAAATCGGTTGAACGTACGTCCAGATGGGCTGAGCGCTGCCTTCAAGCACATCAGCGTCCGGAAGACCAAGGTCTTTTTGGAATTGTACAAGGCGGAGAATATGAGGAATTAAGAAAGATGAGTGCACGGGATTTGGTTTCGATGGATTTCCCTGGCTATGCTGTCGGAGGATTATCTGTGGGCGAGCCGAAGGATATCATGAACAGGGTGCTGGAATTTACCACACCGCTGCTTCCTGATAATAAGCCTCGCTACTTGATGGGAGTAGGGTCTCCTGACTCCTTGATTGATGGAGCCATGCGCGGAATTGATATGTTCGACTGCGTATTGCCGTCAAGGATTGCACGGAACGGCACACTTATGACAAGCAGCGGAAGACTTGTTGTGAAAAATGCTAAATTTGCACGTGACTTTGGTCCTTTGGATGAAAATTGCGATTGCTATACTTGCCGAAACTATTCAAGAGCATACATCCGCCACTTGATAAAATGTGATGAAACTTTCGGAATCCGCCTAACGACTTATCATAATCTATATTTTCTGTTAAACTTAATGAAGCAAGTCCGAGAAGCGATCCGCGAAGATCGTCTTGGTGACTTCAGAGAAGAGTTTTTCGAACAATATGGATTCAACAAGCCAGGCGCGAAAAACTTTTAATAAAATTACATTAATTTAGAAAGGAGTGAAAAAATGCAAGGATTATTGGGTACTGTAGGTCCATTGCTTTTGATGTTCGTATTGTTTTATTTCCTTTTGATCCGCCCGCAGCAAAAACGCCAGAAATCTGTCCAGCAGATGCAGAGTGATTTGCAAAAAGGTGATCGAATCGTGACAATCGGCGGAATTCATGGAATTGTCGATGCAATCGATGAAGGAACAATCGTACTTCTAAGCGGTGATGGTTCACGTTTGACTTTCGATCGTGCTGCCATCCGTGAAGTGAAGGAATCTGTAAAGAAGTAACATACCAGCAGAATGTATACATAGGACATTCAAAAAAGACCCGGAGCAAAGGAGGGATGCCTTCTGCTGCTCCGGGTCTTTTTCATTACTCTTAATTTGAACTACCTGTCTTGCCACCAGACATATTGACTCCGAGTACGCCGCCCATCATGGCTGTGATGATGAAGCAGCCGTGATAAATCATCTGTTTCATGGAGAAGAGGGCATCGAGCCCTAAGTATTGGAATAGGAATACCAGCACAGAATAAATGACGCCGGTCAGACCTCCGAGCATAAGACCTTTCTGCCGGCCTTTTCCTCCTGAAACAAATCCACCGATAAACAGGCTGATAAATGAAATGATCGTTACAAATAAATTGATAGAGGATTCATCGGCTGATGTAAAGCGCAGGATCAAAGAAAAAACCAAACTCGACAGCATTGCAAGAATGAGGATGGCCAATAATCCGCTTAAAATGGATCCCCCTAATTTTTTCGCCTCTATAACTGCTCCTCTCCTTTCTCATACTAGCAGTAATCTCCCTAGTACAAGCATATTCGGCAAAGGTTTATTTAGAATTAAAATTATGTATTTCTTGATAAATAATGGCTCTTTTCAAATGAAAAGAGCCTGGATACTCAATACAACGCGCCAAATTGCTAATTTTACGTTAAAATCGGCAGTAAGATTTTAACAAAAACATTTACCAAAACAGCCTAATTAATTGAAAAGGAATGCAATGAATTGTTGACGTGCATAATACGAGAGAGATCAGAACTTTAAAAATGGGGAGGGATGCAGATGTACGGCGTCATCATGTTCCGGACCATTTTCTTATATGCAGTGATTTTGATCATTTTTCGTTTGATGGGTAAAAGGGAAATCGGTGAGTTAAGCATACTGGATTTAGTCGTCTTCATCATGATCGCAGAAATGGCAGTGATGGCAATCGAGAAGCCCTCAGAGGACTTAATGCATACCCTGCTTCCGATGCTCGTTTTGCTTCTTGTTCAAATCACTTTTGCATGGATATCACTGAAAAATAAAAGGTTCAGGGATCTAGTGGATGGAAAGCCTGTTATATTGATCAATAAAGGAAAAATCGATGAAACCATGATGAAGAAGCAGCGCTATAATTTTGATGATTTAATGGTGCAGTTAAGGGAGAATGATATTCGGAATATAGCTGATGTTGAATTTGCCATTCTTGAAACATCAGGAAAACTGTCGGTATTTGAGAAGGAAGAGGATTCTGAAAGCACCGTTACCTTGCCTCTTATTTTAGATGGGGACATCATTCATGAAAATTTGAATACGATCGGAAAAAATCCTTTTTGGCTTAAGAAAGAACTGAAGGAGAGAGGATATATTCAAACGAAAGATATTTCTTTTTGCAGTTGGCAGAATGGCGAATTTTACATTGATCTAAAGGACAATTAAAGATGAAAAATGAGGGGCTTCCACCCCTCATTTTTTTATGAGTTTCCTGAACATCACGATATCACTTCTCTTGATTAAGCCGGCCGTCCATAAGAGGATAGTGTAAAGCACGCACATCACCATAATGCTTCCCAATAGACGAGGGAGCATGCTGAGTTCCTGGAATGGCACCCGATAAAGCCAGAAGCTCGCCAATGCGGAAACCAGAGTAGCTGCCAGAAATTTTACATAGTCCATGACATAGATAGTAAAGGGAATCACTTTCATTACTGTCATGAAATGCAGGAGAGTAACCAAAAGGGTGCCGACAACAATCCCCAATGCTGCTCCATTGATGCCAAACTGCGGTTGTGTGGCCAGTAGGAAGATGACTGCTGTTTTCACAATGGCTCCAATGAGGCTGTTGATCATGGCTGCACGTGCAAGGTTCAAAGCTTGGAGAACGGCTTGAAGCGGTCCCTGATAATAATAGAAAATAAAAAATGGCGCCATGAGCTTGATGAAACCGGCCCCGTTCTTAGACCCGTACATAATCTCCATTAATGGTTCAGCAAAGACATAGAGAAGGATGACAGCAAGTCCGCCCGTAATCAAGGAGAACCTTAATGCCTGTTGAAGCCGGTGTTCAACAGTCTTAAATTCTTTTTTAGAATTGGCTTCACTTATGGCTGGCACCAATGAGGTCGAAAGAGAAACCGTTATGAATGACGGGAGCATAAGAAGCGGCAGGGCGTATCCTGTCAAAGCCCCATATTGCTTTGTTGCAGCAACGGCTGCCACACCGGCAATCGCCAGGCTGTGGGAAACGACAATCGGTTCAAAAAACCATGATAAGGAGCCGATCATCCGGCTTCCGGTGGCTGGCAAGGCAATTTCCATAAGCTCCTTGAATGTTTGTTTTCCGGAGGATATGGATTTAAAGAAATTTTTACGTATTTTGAATTTCTTTTTTAATTTAAATGCAGTGAATAGATAAATAAGTGATGCCAATTCGCCAAGGACAGAGGCGATCATGGCGCCAGCTGCCGCATATTCGATGCCATATGGGAGAAAGGCCCTTGTCATAATGGCAATCAAAAGGATGCGGATGATTTGTTCGATGACCTGTGAAAATGCTGCGGGAGCCATATTTTGGCGCCCTTGAAAATAACCTCTGATGACAGAGGATATGGCTACGATCGGAACAATAGGAGCAATGGCAACCAGCGGATAGTAAGTGCGCGGGTCCGTAAAAAGGGTATGGGAAAGATACGGCGCCAACAATATCAGGGCTGGCGTAAAGATGACAGAGAGTGAAAGTGTAACAGCGAGGGAGACCACAAGGATCTTTTTAATTTTTTTGAAATCTCCCCTGGCTTCTGCTTCAGCTACATTTTTTGAAATGGCAACCGGGATCCCCATCTGTGTGATTGTGATGACTAGGATGAGTGTAGGGAAGGCCATCATGAATAATCCTACTCCTTCTTCCCCAATGAACCTTGCCACGACAATTCGATTGATAAAACCTAATACCCGGGTAATGAGGCCTGCCATCATTAATATTAGAGTCCCTTTTAAAAACTTGGACATTGCATTCCCTGCCTTCTCAAAAGCGGTATTATCATATACAATTAATATATATGCCATGAGATGGACAAAGCATGACAAGTTATGGAGCTGAAAAACCATTACCTTAGAGATCGGGGAGAAAAGTATGAAAGATGATCATCCTTACCGCATGTATTATGATTCATTGGAACCAGCGATGTTAAGCAAAATTGAGGAGTTCAGCCTGTTCGGCTACGGAGAAGTGTCCATTGTGGACCTTTGGCAGTACTTGACCAAAAAAAAGTGGAAGAAGCCTGAACCATCCATCCGCATGCATCAGCTGGTACATGATATTCTCTCGGTGAAGGTAAGCGAATTCATGACGTTTGCTACAATTGAAGCATACCGATCCCCTAATTGGTTCACCGAAGTGGATGAGGATGAACTTCAGGAGCTGCTTCACCCAAAAGGAAAATAATGGATTAAAAGGTGTAAAAAGAAAAATTGACATCATTTTTTTTCTAATTCATAATGAGAATGTTGGCAATATTTTGGTGCGGTTCTTCTCGGTGCTTGAAGGTAAAATGCGCTCGGCCCGTGCTCAAGACGTGAAAGGTGGATTTATACATAATGGTAAAAAGAAGCAGAATCGTTGCATTTATCCTTGTAATTTTGCTATTCGCTGGCTTAGCGGGTGCAACGACCCAGAACATTTTGAAGAACATCAAGCTTGGCCTTGATCTGCAGGGTGGATTCGAAGTCCTGTATCAAGTGGAGCCGGCAAAAAAAGGACAGAAGATCACGAAGGAAGTCCTTCAAAATACCGCAGATGCATTGGACCGCAGGATCAATGTTCTCGGTGTGAGCGAGCCGAGCATCCAAATTGAAGGAAATAACCGGATCCGCGTTCAATTGGCAGGGGTAGAAGATCAAAATGAAGCACGCAAGATCCTATCCACTCAAGCGAATCTGACTTTCCGTGATGTCAATGATAAAGTCCGCCTTGATGGAACAGACCTTGTTTCAGGAAAGGCAAAGCAGACCTTCGATGACAAGAACAATCCGATTGTCTCGCTGCAATTGAAAGACAAAGATGCATTCTATAACCTGACAAAAGATTTGTCTCAAAAACCATACCCAGACAACAAGTTAGTCATCTGGCTTGATTTTGAAGAAGGCAAAGACTCTTATAAAGCAGAAGCCAAAAAAGCGGATCCAAAGTTCATTTCAGATCCGCAAGTTTCCAAGCCGATCAATTCCTCTGATGTCCAGATAACAGGGAATTTCACAATCGATGAAGCAAAGAATCTTGCTTCCCTTTTAAATGCTGGAGCACTGCCAGTGAAATTGAAAGAAACATACTCAACGTCCGTCGGGGCTAAGTTCGGAGAACAGGCAATGCATAAGACGATCCTCGCGGGGATCATCGGGATCAGCATCATCTTCCTGTTCATGCTTTTCTATTACCGCATCCCAGGATTGGTGGCAGTTGTCACGTTATCAATCTATATCTATTTGATCCTGGTTATCTTTGATTGGATGAACGGTGTCCTGACACTGCCTGGAATCGCCGCCTTGATCCTCGGTGTCGGTATGGCAGTGGATGCCAATATCATCACATATGAACGGATAAAAGAAGAAATCAAGGTCGGGAAGTCCATTAGGGCAGCATTCCAAGCTGGTAATAAATCTTCCTTTATGACCATTTTGGATGCAAACTTAACGACAATCCTTGCAGGTATTGTACTTTTCATTTATGGGACAAGCTCTGTCAAAGGATTTGCGACAATGTTGATTGTCAGCATCCTGGCAAGTTTTATCACGGCTGTATTCGGTTCACGCCTATTATTAGGATTGCTGGTGAACAGCCGAGCTTTGAAAGGCAAGCCTTCCTTAATGGGTGTTAAAAAAGGTGACGTCAAAGATATCGCTGAGAACTTTGATACATTGGATCTTCCAACGCGCTTTGATAAGTTCGATTTCGTCAAGCCTTCCAAAAAGTTCTTTGGCTACTCAATCATAACCGTTCTATTAGGCTTGATTTTCCTGATCATATTCCAATTGAATCTGGGAATTGATTTCACACATGGTACACGTGTTGAACTGCTGTCTAAGAGTGCTTTAACAAAAGATCAGATCGAATCACAATTTGATGAATTGCACCTGAAGCCGGATACCGTTGTCCTTTCAGGTAAAAACAATGAAATTGGCGTTGCTCAATTTAAAGGGGTTCTATCGCAAAAAGAAATAGCAGACCTTAAGACCAGCTTTACGAAAAAACTCGGAAATGAACCGAATGTCAGCACCGTTTCCCCTACCATCGGGAAGGAACTTGCTAGAAATGCGATCAAGTCTGTCATCATCGCATCCATCGGGATCATCATCTATGTAACGCTGCGATTTGAGCTTTATATGGCCCTTGCTGCCATCATTGCCTTGCTGTATGATGCATTCTTTATCATCGGGGTATTCAGCATCACCCGTCTGGAAGTCGACCTGACATTCATTGCGGCTGTATTGACCATCGTCGGCTACTCCATCAACGATACCATCGTTACATTCGACCGTATTCGTGAGAACATGGCGAAGAAACGCCGCATCAAGACACCAGAAGAGCTGGAAGAAGTGGTTAATAAAAGTGTGCGTCAAACATTTACACGTTCTGTCAACACGGTATTGACGGTTGTCATCACTGTTGTTGCCATGCTCATCTTCGGAAGCGAATCAATCCGAAACTTCTCTATTGCACTATTGATCGGATTGCTTTCCGGTGCGTATTCTTCCATCTTCATCGCTTCTCAGCTTTGGCTAGTATGGAAGAAAAAAGAACTTAAGAAAAAAGGTACAATCAAAACCGTTAAAGAAAAGAAAAAATGGAGCGACGAACCTCAAGTGTAATGCTCCATCCGTTGAAAAAGCCGCAGTTTTTACTGCGGCTTTTCTTTTTGGCCGATTGAGGCTTGCTATCGACACGGGAATAGAAGAAAATAGTTTATACCTCTTTTTAAATAGGGTATGAATAAGAGAGGCATTATGATAAACGGGTATGGAAGGTGAAAAAATGAAATTTCAATGGACATTATTATTTGGAATTGTTTTTGCTTTGATTGTAGCCATTTTTGCCGTCATTAATGTGGATAATGTTGAAGTCAATTATTTGTTTGGGACAGCTGAATGGCCGTTGATATTGGTGATACTTGGATCTGTGTTCATGGGCGGTATCATCATTGGCTCGGTAGGCTTTGTGCGGATGTACAGCCTCCAGCGAAAAGTGAAGCAGCTTGAAAAACAAAATGCAGCCCTGCAAGAAGAATTAAACAAGAATTCAGCATTCAAATCAGAAGAATCAACTTTCAATAAGAAAAACATCCCTGACCACATTGATGGCCACGAGGGAGAATAAAAAGCAGAGAGAAGCGCTGACTCAATATACTGGGTCAGTTTTTTTGTTGTGAAAGATTGAAATTATTGTGATTGTGAGGGAATCTGCGAGACTCCGGCGGAAAAACGGGCAGGCGAGACCCCACAGCGAAGCGAGGAGGCTTGCCAGTTCGTCCGCGGAAAGCGAGTGGATTCCCTCTCAATCTATACACCCTCTTCTTCCGTTGAAGTGCCCTGTCCACTCTTGTATAATAGAGAAGGTCTGAGGGGTGAACGTATGTTAAATTCAAAAACAAGATGGATGATAAAAGAAACGGATCAAACTCTGGCAAAGGATCTGGCAGAAAAACTGCAGATCACTCCTTTTGTGGCTTCTCTTCTTGTAAGCAGGGGAATCACAGAAGAATATCAAGCCAGAGAATTTTTATTTAGTGAAGATCAATTCCATGATCCCTATCTCCTGAATGATATGGAGATTGCAGTTGATAGAATCAAGCAAGCAATAAATGAAAAAGAACCAATTTTAATATTCGGCGACTATGATGCAGATGGTGTGAGCAGTACGACGGTGATGATGACGGTTCTCCGGGATCTCGGGGCTCATGTGGATTTTTATATCCCAAACCGATTTTCAGAAGGGTACGGACCGAACGAAAACGCCTTTAGAATGGCGGCCGAAAAGGAAATCAAACTTCTGATTACAGTCGATACAGGTATCTCTGCACTTCATGAAGCTGAGGTCGCTAAAGAATTAGGAATGGACCTAATTATCACAGATCATCATGAGCCAGGTCCTGTCCTCCCGGAAGCACTGGCTATCCTGCATCCAAAAAGAGAGGACAGCACGTATCCGTTCGCTGACCTAGCAGGGGTCGGCGTTGCTTTGAAGCTCGCACATGCCTTATATGGAAGCTTGCCGGAACATCTTCTTGAAATCGCGGCTATCGGGACGGTTGCAGATTTAGTGCCGCTTCATGGAGAAAACAGAAGCATCGTTAAAAAAGGCTTGAAGAAGCTAAAGACTACAAACCGGGTTGGCATTAAAGAATTAATCAGGATCACGGGTTCCAACCAAAATGAAATAACTGAAGAAACGATCGGATTCGCTATTGCACCAAGGATTAATGCAGTAGGAAGACTGGGAGATGCAGACCCTGCAGTGGAACTTCTTTTGACGGATTCAATCGAAACGGCAAAGGAGCTGTCCCAGGAGATCGATGCGTTAAATAAAGAAAGGCAATCCATTGTCAATGAAATGGCAGAAGAAGCAATACAGATGGTTGCTGAACAATTCCCTCCGGAAGAAAATACGTGCATCGTAGTTGGAAAAGAAGGCTGGAATGCCGGGGTCATCGGAATCGTTGCTTCGAAGATTGTGGACAGATTCTACCGTCCGGCCATCGTAATGAGCTTCGACCCGGAGACAGGCAAGGCAAAAGGATCTGCCAGAAGTATTGCCGGCTTTGATTTGTACAAGAACTTATCTCAATGCAGGGATATACTGCCTCATTTCGGGGGACACCCGATGGCGGCAGGAATGACGCTTGCCATTGATGATGTGCCTGAATTAAGGGAAAGATTAAATAAACTTGGCAGAGAGCAGCTGACAGATGATGACTTCATCCCGCTAACCGAGGTGGATGCAGAAATAAATATCAAGGATATTCATATTGAGTCAATCAATGAAATGAATCTGCTTGCTCCATTCGGAATGAACAATCCCAAACCGAAGCTATTAATTAAAGATGTGAACCTATCTACGATAAGGAAAATCGGTTCTGATTCGAATCATCTTAAAGTAGTTTTAGCCAGTGAATCGGCATCTCTGGATGGAGTGGGATTTGGCCTTGGCGATAAGGCGGATCACATTTCTCCTCTTTCAAAGGTATCTTTGATAGGGGAACTGTCTATCAACGAGTGGAATAATAATAGAAAACCTCAAGTGTTCGTCCAGGATATTGCTGTTGGTGAAGGGCAGCTGTTCGATATCAGGGGGATCAGGCAAATAGACAAATGGCTGTCTAAAATCCCTGGCAGCGAAGCCTTATTCCTGACCTTTAATCCAGTCACTGAGGAAAAATTACCTTTTGTAAAAGGGTTGACCCTCCAAAGAGTGTATGACGCAATAGCGGCAGAGCAGCTTGATCTGAACGAAAAGAATGTTATTTTGCTAGACCTTCCGGCAGATAAGGCAATCTTGGAAAAAGCACTTGAAGGAAGCTTTCCGCATAGAATCTATGCCTATTTCCACCATGAAGAAAACCATTTCTTCAGTACTATTCCAAAGAGGGAACACTTTAAATGGTTCTATGCTTTTCTAAAACAAAAAGGTCCATTTGATTTAAATCGATTTGGCGATAGTCTGGCAAAACATAAAGGATGGTCGCGGGAAACAATAGATTTTATGTCACAGGTGTTTTTTGAGCTGGATTTTGTTACAATAAACAATGGATTTGTTTCTATCAATCCTGTTAGTCCAAAACGGGATTTGACGGATTCAAGGACCTATCAATTAAAACAATCTCAATTTATAATGGAAAATGAACTGCTCTATTCATCTTATCAGCAATTAAAAGCTTGGTTTGATGAGCGTACCTTATGGTCTGTTCATAATGAGGAGGAAACGGAAGCATGGATTTAAAACAATATATTACAATTGTTCCGGATTGGCCAAAACCAGGAATTAAATTTAAAGATATCACTACGTTGATGGACAACGGGGATGCATATAGATACGCAACCGATCAAATCGTTGAATATGCACGTGAAAAAGACATCGATTTGGTAGTGGGGCCTGAAGCACGCGGATTTATCATCGGCTGCCCTGTCGCTTATTCTCTTGGAGTCGGTTTCGCTCCTGTTCGTAAAGAAGGAAAGCTTCCAAGAGAAACAGTGAAAGTGGACTACGGCTTGGAGTATGGGAAAGATGTTTTAACAATCCACAGAGACGCAATCAAACCGGGACAGCGCGTCCTTATTACCGATGACCTGCTTGCAACTGGTGGAACCATCGAAGCTACTATCAAATTGGTTGAAGAACTAGGCGGAGTTGTGGCTGGAATCGCTTTCTTGATTGAATTGACTTATTTGGATGGCCGCAATAAATTAGATGATTACGATATTTTGACTCTAATGCAGTTTTAATTAATTCATTGTTAAGAGTACCCCTTTTAAATCTGGAAAGGGGTACTCTTTCGTTTTTATCTTGGCTCTTTTCTTAAAGTTTGTTGCTTTATGCAGTAAAACAGGATAACTTATGCAATCCATACAGAAAAATCAGCTCTAAAAGAGCCTGGATACTTTATCCCATGCGCAAAACATGTATTTTTACGTTAAAATCGGCTTTAAGATTTTAACAACAAGGTTTACGAAAACAGCCTTAATTTTACAATATTTTTCGACAAATGCTTTCAAAATGCCTAAATTTCTGCACGAATGGCTTTACATCTCATAGTTTTTTTTCGATAATAGTAACAATTAGTTAAATTCCTAAAATGATTATGAATTGCCCTAGGCGATTCTATAAATTGTCTCAGGCAGATTCATTGAACGTATAAATAAAATTTCTCTTCATAAAGGTGAGTTTTTATATGGCGAAAGATCAAGTTTTGACCGCCGAGCAAGTGATAGAGCGTACAACTGAATATTTGAATAAAGATCATGTGCGTATGGTTCAAAAAGCATATGATTATGCTGCGAATGCCCATAAAGAGCAGTATAGAAAGTCAGGGGAGCCTTATATCATCCACCCGATCCAGGTAGCTGGGATCCTGGCAGATCTTGAAATGGATCCTGCTACTGTTGCAGCAGGCTTCCTTCATGATGTCGTCGAGGATACTTCCGTCACGTTGGAAGAATTGAAGAATGAATTCAATGAAGAAGTGGCCATGCTGGTGGACGGTGTTACAAAGCTCGGGAAGATTAAATATAAGTCCCAAGAGGAGCAGCAGGCTGAAAATCATCGAAAAATGTTCGTTGCGATGGCACAGGATATCCGCGTCATCCTGATTAAACTCGCTGACCGGCTTCATAATATGCGCACCCTGAAGCATCTGCCCCATGAGAAGCAGCGCAGGATTTCCAATGAAACATTGGAGATTTTCGCGCCGCTTGCACACAGGCTGGGGATTTCAAAAATTAAATGGGAGCTTGAAGATACAGCTCTCAGATATTTGAATCCACAGCAATACTACCGTATCGTCAATCTGATGAAAAAGAAGCGGGCAGAAAGGGAACAGTATCTCGAAGATGTCATTTCCGACGTAAAGGATCGTCTGAAAGAAGTCACCATCATCGGGGAAATTTCCGGAAGGCCAAAACACATTTACAGCATTTATCGAAAGATGGTCCTTCAAAATAAGCAGTTCAATGAAATTTATGACCTGCTTGCAGTGAGAATCATCGTTGACAGCATCAAAGATTGCTATGCGGTGCTCGGAATCATCCATACTTGCTGGAAGCCGATGCCTGGGCGCTTCAAAGATTATATTGCCATGCCAAAGCCGAATATGTATCAATCCCTGCATACGACGGTCATTGGTCCAAAAGGTGATCCCCTGGAAGTACAGATCCGGACAAAAGAAATGCATCAAATTGCAGAATACGGGGTTGCCGCTCACTAGGCATACAAGGAAGGCAAATCCGTCGATGAAGAAGTTCCATTTGATAAGAAACTAACATGGTTCCGCGAAATCCTGGAGTTCCAGAATGATTCAGCCAATGCTGAAGAATTCATGGAATCATTAAAGATCGATCTTTTCTCTGATATGGTGTTTGTCTTTACGCCAAAAGGTGATGTAATCGAGCTTCCTTCAGGATCGGTTCCGATTGATTTCGCCTATAGGATCCACTCTGAAATAGGCAATAAGACCATCGGGGCCAAGATCAACGGAAAAATGGTCACACTTGATTACAAGCTCAAGACAGGCGACATCATTGAAATCCTGACATCGAAGCATTCCTATGGACCAAGCCAGGATTGGCTTAAACTTGCCCAGACTTCGCAGGCGAAAAATAAGATTAGGCAGTTCTTCAAGAAACAGCGCAAAGATGAAAATATCGAAAAAGGTAAAGAATTGGTTGAAAAAGAAATTAAAGCACTTGATTTTGAATTGAAGGAGATCCTCACTCCGGAAAATCTTAAAAGGGTTTCTGAAAAATTCAATTTCACCCATGAAGATGATATGTATGCGGCTGTCGGCTATAATGGCATCACTGCTGCTCAAATCGCCAATAGGCTGACGGAAAAACTGCGCAAGAAACGTGATCAGGAAGAAACAACAATTAAAGAGGCCGTTTCTGAACTCAAATCATTCCCGACTCATAAAAAACGGGATGCGGGTGTAAGAGTGAAAGGAATCGACAATTTATTGATTCGTTTATCACGCTGCTGCAACCCGGTTCCAGGAGATGAAATTGTCGGTTTCATCACCAAGGGGAGAGGTGTTTCAGTCCATAGGGCGGATTGTCCGAACGTGGATGTGAGCGAGGCGCAGAACCGCTTGATTCCTGTTGAATGGGAAAGTGATGGAGCAGTACGAAAAGAATATAATGTCGATATCGAAATTACAGGCTATGACAGAAGAGGGCTCCTGAATGAGGTGCTGCAGGCAGTCAACGAAACGAAGACCAATATCACTGCTGTTTCCGGCAGATCCGATAGAAATAAAGCAGCTACCATCATCATGTCCATCTCTATTACAAACATCAGCCATCTTCAAAAAGTGGTTGAGCGTATAAAACAGATTCCTGACATCTATTCCGTCCGAAGAATCATGAATTGATTGTCAACAATCTTTCGGTAAGGAGAAATTCAGATGAGAGTCGTTTTGCAAAGATCTAAAGCAGCTAGTGTGGTTGTGGAAAATGAAACGATTGGATCCATCGACTTCGGCTTTGTTCTATTAGTTGGAGTAACGCACGAAGATACCTTTGATGACGCTAAGTATCTTGCAGAAAAAATAGCAAATCTCCGTGTGTTTGAAGATCAGGACGGGAAAATGAACCTTTCCTTGAAAGATGTCGGCGGTGAAATTTTATCGATCTCTCAGTTCACCCTTTATGGCGACAGCCGTAAAGGGAGGAGGCCGAACTTCATGGCTGCAGCACGTCCTGAACAAGCGGAGCCATTGTATGAGGCGTTCAATCAGATGTTGAGAGATCAAGGAATTGTTGTTGAAACAGGTAAATTTGGTGCCAAGATGGATGTCAAATTGACGAATGACGGCCCAGTCACTCTGATTATTGAAAGCTGATAAAAAAAAGCAGAAGGGAATTTCCCTTCTGCTTTTTTAGTTGAAATAATCCATTAACCCATTGTAAATGCCTGTGGAAGCAATTTGTTGATACTGATTGGAAAGAATAGATGCTTCTTCAGCGGGATTGCTTAAATAGCCAAGTTCCAAAAGTGTGGAAGGCTGATGGTTTTCCCTAATGACATGATAATCTCCAAATCTAACCCCTCGGTCCCTGAGATTGACTTTCTTGGAGACTGCTTGGTTGACTGACTCGGCCAAATCTTTTTGGAACGAATGATAATAATAGGTTGTATGTCCATTTACGCTGCGGTCCGGAATGCTGTCATAGTGGATGCTGATAAACGCATCAGCGTCTTCATATTGAGCTACAGCAACACGGGACTGCAAAGAAATGTACCGGTCATCATTCCTTGTCATGATGACTTTCGCACCTGCATTGCTTAATTTGTCATAAAGCAATTGAGCAGTCTTTAAGGTCATATTTTTTTCAAGTGTCCCTTTGTTCCCGGTTGTACCATTATCCCTGCCGCCATGGCCAGGATCGATGACAATCGTCTTGCCTGCGATGGATCCGTGTGATTGGGGACTTTCGTTTCCGTTTTTGCCAGGGGCATTTTTCAAATCGGTTGATATGATCCATCCTGCCACGAAAGCTGTATCGCCGTTGGAAAGATAAATTTCAACCCAATCTCCTGTTACCCCCTTAATACGGAAGGAGTCTCCTGCATTTGCCCTTAGAGCGATGCCTGACTGTACAGAAGGCTGTTTGCGGATGTTTGTCCCATTATACAATATGACGGCTGTACCTTTTGAAGAAGAGACGTCATTCCCTTTTGAAGGTGCTGCCATGGTCTTTTCCATAAACCAGCCTGCTACCCAGCCAGTGCTTCCTTGGCTCAACTCGATTTTCATCCAGTCGTTTTTTTCCTCGATCAATTTCACACGTTCACCGGATTTTACACTGCCGACAATATTTCCATTCAAAGAAGGTTCTTCTCGAACATTTAAATTATCCACTTTAACAACGGCCATCATGGTTTGATTGCCTGAGGATGGTGAAGAAGGAGCAGGCGAATCGGAATATTCCACATATTTTCCGCTTATCCATGCTGTGTCCCCGCCAAATTCAATCTCGTTCCAGTCATTCTTTGTGGAAAGGATTCGGACCCGGTCCCCTTTTTTTAGGGAGCCGACAATCCTGCTGCCGAGATCCGGATTTGAACGGGCGTTCAGGGAAGTTGCTGTTATGATGGCGCTCTTAGCGGAGGTTGTGCTTGCAGCTTCCGTTTTCCCTGACATAGAAACGAATTCACTGGATATCCATCCGGTATGGCCATTCGCATTGACTTTGTACCAGTTTGAGGAGGATGCCAGGATTGAGACCTTTTCATTTTTAGAAAGGACATCAATGACTTTTTCACCAGTTCCCGGCCCGCTTCTAAGCCGAAGGCCATCGGCGGTGACGATGCCGATTGAATCACTGCTGGATGCAGTATATCCATTGTCAGTGGTTGTGACGAGCCAAGAAGCAACCCAACCCTTTGTGAATGCAGAAACTTTGATTTGGACCCAATCCTTTTGCTGGCCCACGATTTCGTAGGTTTCCCCTTTATGTATTTGTGCGACTACAGAATAAGTAAGTCCCGGCCCTTGCCGGACATTCAATGAATCGACCCCTACTTTGGCTTGGGGTCCGCCCGCATGGCTAAAGTGGGCATTGGTGAAAAATGAGGCTGTCAACATGATGGCAACGATGGCAGCCTGAAGTAATTTCCTAGCCATTTATGCACCGCCTTATTTTATTTTTCCCTATGACTTTTCATAAAGTTTTGAAGGGTATCAGTTATTACTATTCTATATGAATTCAAAAACTCCTTTTATGGATGTAATAAATTTATGGGATTGGAAATGATAAGAAGAGCAGATGGAAAAAGGAGGTCATGGAATGAGATTTGGTGATAAACAGTCGATGAATATGGGGGCTGAAAAAGTTTTTGGAGTGGATTTTCATCATTTTATCGAAAGGGAAAGCCAAGCCACCACAATGGAACTGGCCTCTGAATTTGGATTGACATTGAGAGATGTAAGGTCGCTTAAGAAAAAAATGGAGCGATCTTGAGAAATCGCCTTGACAATGTAGGAAGTACGCTCGTATTATAAATGAATAATATTAATCGAATAAAGGATCCATCGAGGAAGAAAAGTATTCGAGATTCACTTGGATAGAGAGGGGTTGCCAAGGCTGAGAGCAATCCTGCAAGCTGGCTTGATGAAAGACACTTCCTAGGATTCACCCTGAAAAGGCAGAGCCCAGTAAGGGATGAACGTTGCAGGCGTTAACTGTAAAAGAGGAAGCATGCACATTTGCTTCAATTAGGGTGGCACCACGGGAATCATACTCTCGTCCCTTGTAATTCATTTTACAAGGGATGGGAGTTTTTTTATTACATAAAAATGAAATTGGAGGAGTAAAGAAATGGCTATTCAAATTCCTCGAGGAACCCAGGATATCCTTCCTGGAGAAGTGGAAAAGTGGCAATTCATAGAACAGAAGGCAAAAGAGCTTTGCCAAAAATTCAATTATAAAGAAATCAGGACTCCGATTTTCGAACATACTGAACTGTTCCTGCGCAGCGTAGGAGATACAACAGACATCGTTCAAAAAGAAATGTACTCTTTTGAAGACCGTGGAGGAAGGGATATGACCCTTCGTCCCGAAGGAACTGCATCTGTTGCAAGGTCTTATAT
Organism: Falsibacillus pallidus; assembly: GCF_003350505.1. Taxonomy (NCBI): domain Bacteria; kingdom Bacillati; phylum Bacillota; class Bacilli; order Caryophanales; family Bacillaceae; genus Falsibacillus; species Falsibacillus pallidus. Next base: position 160,970 of record NZ_QQAY01000003.1, on the reverse strand, counting down.
TGAAAACAAGATGTACGGATATGCAAACCAGCCTGTCAAACTTTACTATAATGGTCCAATGTTCCGGTACGAAAGGCCCCAGGCAGGACGTTTCAGGCAATTCGTCCAGTTCGGGGTAGAAGCATTGGGCAGCCAGGATCCGGCAATCGATGCAGAGGTTATTTCATTGGCCATGTCGCTTTATAAAGAAGCTGGATTGAAGAGCTTAAAGCTAGTCATCAATAGCTTGGGAGACCAGGAAAGCCGGAAAGCACACCGCAACGCACTCATTAAACACTTCGAGCCGAGGATCTCAGAGTTTTGCAGCGATTGCCAAAATCGCCTCGAAAAGAATCCTCTTCGTATTTTGGATTGCAAAAAGGACAGGGACCATGAACTGATGGGAACAGCTCCATCCATCCTCGAGTATTTGAATGAAGAGTCCATACAATATTTTGAAAAAGTCCAGGCTTATTTAACAGCCCTTGGCATTGAGTTCGAAGTAGATCCTACATTGGTTCGCGGTTTGGATTACTACAACCATACAGCATTCGAAATCATGAGCAGTGCTGAAGGCTTCGGCGCAATCACGACTCTATGCGGCGGAGGACGATACAATGGCCTCATCCAAGAAATCGGCGGCCCTGAAACTCCGGGAATCGGTTTCGGAATGAGCATTGAACGTCTTTTGGCAGCAGTAGAAGCCGAAGGGGCTGTTCTACCGTATGAATCCAAGATGGACTGTTTCTTTGTTTCTCTTGGAGAGGAAGCTAAGGATAAAACGGTCGAATTGCTGTATCAATTACGGCAGGCAGGCTACTCTGCCGAGAAGGATTACCTCGATAGAAAAATAAAAGCCCAATTCAAAGCGGCGGACAGAGTAAACGCAAGATTTGTTGCGGTGCTCGGCGAGGATGAATTAAAAGTTAATAAGATTAATGTGAAAAATATGGAAACAGGAGATCAGCAGGAATTGACGCTTGATGATTTTGTTTCAGCATTCCAACAACTAGCGGATTAAGGGAGGATAACAACATGTACGGAAGAACTTATTACTGCGGTGAAGTGACAGAAGAAAACATTGGTGAATCCATTACATTAAAAGGCTGGGTGCAAAAGAGACGAGATCTCGGCGGACTCATTTTCATTGATTTGCGCGATCGGACGGGAATCGTTCAAGCTGTCTTTAATCCGGATGGTTCAAAAGAAGCGCTGGAAATTGCAGAAAAAGTAAGAAATGAATATGTCCTTGATATTAAAGGGAAAGTAGTGGCGCGTGAAGAAGGAACGGTCAATACGAACTTGATGACAGGGAAGATCGAAGTAGTTGTTTCAGAAATCACTATCATAAATGAAGCGAAAACTCCGCCATTCGTACTTTCAGATGATAAAGAAGTTTCAGAAGAGCTTCGCTTAAAATATCGCTATCTGGATTTAAGAAGACCGATGATGTTTGAAACGTTGAAAATGCGTCATCAGGTGACAAAAGCATTCAGGACTTTCCTTGATGATGAAGGATTCCTTGATATTGAAACACCGATCCTGACGAAAAGTACGCCTGAAGGGGCAAGGGACTATCTAGTACCAAGCAGGGTACATCCGGGAGAGTTTTATGCCCTTCCTCAATCACCGCAAATTTTTAAACAGATGCTGATGGTTTCGGGGTTCGATAAATATTATCAAATCGCGCGCTGCTTCCGGGATGAAGATCTCCGTGCTGACCGCCAGCCTGAATTTACACAAATTGATATCGAAACGAGCTTCATGTCCCAGGAAGACATCATTGCCATGGTGGAGCGCATGATGGGCAAATTGATGAAAGATGTTAAGGGAGCTGAAATTCCTGAAGCATTCCCTCGTTTATCCTATGATGAAGCAATGGGCCGATATGGTTCTGATAAACCGGATACCCGCTTTGAAATGGAATTAAAAGATGTTTCTGAAGCTGTTAAGGAATCAGGGTTCAAAGTATTTGCCGGCGCTGTTGCAAGCGGCGGACAAGTCAAAGCCCTCAATGTTAAGAGCGCAGCAGACAAGTACTCAAGAAAAGACATTGATGCATTGACAGAATTCACTTCAAGATATGGAGCGAAAGGCCTTGCTTGGCTAAAAGTGGAGGAAGAAGGCCTTAAAGGTCCGATTTCTAAATTCTTCCCAGAAGATGAAGCTGCGAAATTGACTGCCCTATTGGATGCACAACCTGGAGATCTGCTCCTATTTGTAGCAGACAAAAAATCAGTTGTAGCAGATGCACTTGGAGCACTCCGTTTAAAATTAGGAAAAGAACTGGGATTGATTGATGAGTCCAAATTCAATTTCCTATGGGTAACTGACTGGCCGCTTTTGGAGTATGATGAAGAAGCCGGCCGCTACTTTGCTGCTCACCATCCATTCACGATGCCTGTACGCGAAGATCTTGGCCTATTGGATTCTGCACCGGGTGAAGCACGTGCCCAAGCTTACGATCTTGTATTGAATGGCTACGAACTGGGCGGAGGTTCATTGCGTATATTCGAGCGTGATATCCAGGAAAAAATGTTTGAAGTATTGGGATTCACACCTGAACAAGCTAAAGAGCAGTTTGGATTCCTATTGGATGCATTTGAATATGGTACACCGCCTCATGGTGGAATTGCCCTAGGATTAGACCGCATCGTCATGCTGTTAGCCGGAAGAACGAACTTGAGGGATACAATTGCATTCCCGAAAACAGCAAGTGCAAGCTGTCTTTTGACAAATGCCCCTGGGAAAGTAAGTGAAGATCAGCTTGATGAACTGCATTTGGGACTAAAAACTGAAGCAGTTGAATCGTGACATTTGGCTCATTTTTCGATTTTTGAGAATTTTGGCGCAATTTGACAGGGGTCAACGATTGAATTTCTGATTTTCCTGTGATATGATTTTTATTACAAAGACGAAGTCCTGATGTGCCCGTTACAGTACCTACTGTTTTGACCGAACACTTTGAACATTGGAAGTCCGAGTTTCCAGACGGCGTAAATGCCTCTTCAAGAGGACTTATAAAGCCTGGTGCAGGACATCCACCTGCCGAGAGCGGGTTCAAAACACGGATTTATCAGACGGCACAATTGGGACCTCGTCATCATATTAAGAATGAATCCCCCCTAGTGATAGGGGGTTTTGTTATTTTTATGGGGATTATGCGAAAATAATTCCCATCGGAAAGGTTGCTTTAAAAGGTGTAATCGTTTATCCTAATTCAGGAATCATAATAATAGGAACAGAATTTATAATTGGAGTTGAATTTCTATGCTTCATCAATTTTCTCGAAACGAATTAGCCATTGGTAAAGAAGGCTTGGATATTTTAAAAAACAGCACCGTCGCCATCCTCGGTATAGGAGGGGTAGGATCATTCTCAGTTGAAGCCCTTGCAAGGACTGGTGTTGGTAAGCTGATCCTCGTTGATAAGGATGATGTGGATATCACCAACATCAATCGCCAGCTTCATGCTCTTTTATCAACGGTCGGCCAGCCAAAAGCCGATTTAATGAAAGAAAGAATAAAAGATATCAACCCTGAATGCGAAGTCATTTCATTAAAGATGTTCTATACGGAAGAAACATATGAAGAATTCTTCAGCCATAACATTGATTTCGTCATTGACGCTTCGGATACCATTTCGTATAAGATTCATTTGATGAAGGAATGTCTAAAAAGGGACATCCCGATTATCTCCAGTATGGGTGCAGCCAATAAGTCGGATCCAACAAGATTCCGAATTGCAGACATTTCCAAAACCCATACCGATCCGATTGCAAAAGTAATTCGTCTGCGCCTGCGCAAAGAAGGAATCAAAAAAGGAATCCCTGTCGTTTTCTCAGATGAAAGCCCGATTGTAATCCGCGAAGAAGTAAGGAAAGAAGTAGGGAATGATGAAGCTCCTATCAGAAAAGCAAAAATGCCTCCATCTTCCAATGCCTTCGTTCCTTCCGTAGCAGGATTGATCATGGCGGGATATGCAGTAGACCAGCTGCTCGCAGACATCAAAATGATACGTGTTAACGATTAAATAAATGAAAGTAAAAACTGTCTTCCAGCGAAGGCAGTTTTTTTTGCGAAAAATGGTATTGACTGCCAATTTGTATTAGTGTACTATCTAACTAGAACACTAATACAAATCAACAAGAAGGAGGAGCAAATCTTGAACGCATTTAGGGGATTGCTGAAGAAAGACTACCTGCTTTCAAAAAGCTGGATGCTCACCTGGTTCATCACCATGTTCATCCTTTTACTCTTATCCTACGGCTTATCAAGCTATCTCCATGAACCCTTTGTACTGCTAGGAATCGTCATTTTCCTGGGAAGCATGCATATTGCTTTCATACCAGTCATGATGCTTTCATTTTTGCGGACGGAAGGAAGGACACAGCTTTGGCTCCATTCACCGCAGCCGTCCAAAATGCTCATTTTTTCCAAGGTGCTCATTTCAGTCGTCTATCAACTCATCTCCCAGCTCGTGTTGACGATTGTATTTTTCATTTTGTATGAATGGCTCTTACCAAGAACCGCAATGAATGAATTAGGAATGGGACTTCCGTACAAAGAGGGTTTCCTCATCAACCTGACCGTATTTTGTGTTGCGTTTTATCTTTCGTGCTGGTGCCTATTTTATTGGACGGTGTACCATTCACTTTCTAAATTTCCATCTGTGAAAAGATTCCGCTGGCTAATCCTCATCCTTCTTTTCGTCATTTGGAACACCATTGAAACGCTCATCATGACAATCAAGCCTCTGGCTGCCCTTATGAAAAAATGGAGCATATCCATTTATGCGGAAGGATCATTTCATTATGAACAAGGAAGTTGGAATGCAGAAATGACTCCGATTGATGTACCCCTTCTGCCGATTGTCCTATATGCATTGCTTACTGTGCTTCTATTTTTCGCATCGAGCTGGCTCTTAGAGAAAAAAGTAGAGGTGTGATGGGATGACTGAAGAATTTCAAGCAGCGAAGCCAATCTATATGCAAATAGCCGATCGAATCATTCATCAGATTGTCCGTAAAGAACTCCTCCCCGGAAGCAAACTCCCATCTGTTAGGGAAATGGCTGTGCAGTCGGGAGTAAACCCCAATACAATCCAGCGAACATACAGTGAAATGGAGAGGATGGAAATCGTGGAAACGAGAAGGGGGCAGGGAACATTTGTGACGGAAAATACAGTGATCCTCGAGGAGATAAAAAAGCAGCTCAAAAAAGGGATTGTGGAACAGTTTTTAAAGAATATGACCGACCTTGGGTTCAACAGAGGAGAAATAATGGAAGACATCGAATCTTATTTTGAACATAAGGGGGTGGAGTGAAGATGAGTGTATCCTTTCACAACGTCACCAAGAAATACGGGGAAGAATATGCCCTGAAAGAGATTTCTTTCACTTTGGAAAAAGGAAAGATATACGGTCTGCTCGGGCCGAACGGGAGCGGAAAATCGACTGCACTGAAAATGATGGCAGGACTCGTTTTTCCAAGCAGCGGGGAACTTTTTTTAGCCGAGGGCGACCGAGTGACGCGGAAAATCAGTGAAAAAGTCAGCTATTTGACAGAACTCGATATGTTCTATGAAAACTTTACAGTCAAGCAGATGATTGATTTTTACAGTACACAGTTCAAAGATTTTCATAAAGGCAAAGCCTTTGAACTCGCTGAAACACTCAAACTGGAGAAGCATAAAAAAATCCGCCATTATTCAAAAGGCAATAGAGGAAGGCTGAAGCTCGTCTTATCACTTGCCAGGGATGCCGAATTGCTGCTCCTCGATGAGCCATTTTCAGGATTGGATCCGATCGTCCGGGATGAAATCGTTAAAAACCTTCTGTCCCATATCGATTTTGAACGTCAGACAGTTGTGATCGCTACACATGAAATTGATGAAATCGAGCCCATCCTTGACGAAGTGATTGCCATATATAAAGGGAACCTTTTAGGCATTGAAAACGTAGAAGCACTCAGGGAAGAAAAAGGCTTGTCGGTTTTGTCCTGGTTTAAGCAAATATTCAATGAATCATAACAAAGGAAGTGTGAAGATGACTGCAATCGTTGAATTGAAAAATGTAACGAAAGTAATCAAAGGAAAGAAAATCATTGATGATCTGTCTTTTAGCATTAAGGAAGGAGAAGTATTTGGATTCCTCGGGCCAAATGGAGCCGGAAAAACAACGACCATCAGAATGATTGTTGGCTTGATGAAACTGACATCAGGTGATGTTCTAATCAAAGGGAACAGCATCCAGAAGAATTATGACCAAGCAATCCAGCATGTTGGCGCCATCGTGGAAAACCCGGAATTATATAAATTCCTGACTGGATATCAGAACTTGATGCAATATGCAAGAATGGTCAAGGGAGTCAGTAAGGAGCGGATAGCAGAAGTAGTAGAGCTTGTCGGACTGACAGATGCCATTCATAGCAAGGTGAAGACCTATTCCCTTGGGATGAGGCAGCGATTGGGATTGGCGCAGTGCCTTCTGCATAAACCACAAGTGATGATCCTTGATGAACCTACTAATGGACTCGATCCGGCAGGAATCCGAGAAATAAGGGATTACATAAGGAAGCTTGCCAGAGATGAAAATATGTCTGTCATTGTATCGAGCCACCTACTTTCTGAAATGGAATTGATGTGCGACCGAATTGCCATCATTCAAAAAGGTAAATTGACGGATGTTCAGACTGTCCATGATTTCGTTCAAGGCAATGAACAGATTTATTTAATTGAAACATCCACAATTGATAAGACAATCAAACTTCTTAAGGAAGAATTTGATCTTGCCGGAAGGAAAACACCTGCAGGAATCGAAGTGCCCCTGTTGAAGGAACAAGTACCAGCCATCATCAAGCACCTGGTGGAAAATGAGGTGGATGTCTTTGGTGTGAAGGCACTCGCAAAATCACTGGAAGACCGTTTCTTGGAAGTTACGAATCTATAATTAAAAAGGAGACAGAGCCATGTTCAGACTCATTCAAAATGAATGGATAAAAATATTCAAGAGACCTGGTACGTATGTAATGGTCGGTATGATCATCTTGATGGTCGGCGTAGTAGGGGCATTTACCAAATACACAGATATGCATTCAAATAATCAGGATCAAGTGAACTGGAAGCAGCAGCTGACGGTTCAGAACCAGCAAATGAAACAAGATTTGGAGCAAGGACACATTCCGGAGATGGCAAAATCGGAGATAGAAAAAAATATTGCTATTAATGAATACCGGATTAAGCATGATATTGCACCAGATCAAGGCAGGAATGTGTGGACATTCATTTCCACGGCATCTCAATTGATTTCCTTTGTTGGATTGTTTACGATCATCGTTTCCGCCGGCATCGTAGCAAGTGAATTTAATTGGGGAACGATTAAACTGCTGTTAATCCGTCCAATCCGAAGATGGAAGATCCTTTTGTCAAAGTATTTGACAATCATATTATTCGGTCTTTTCCTTCTCTCACTATTGTTTGTCTTTTCAGGTCTGTTGGGAACGGTTTTATTCGGAACGGGTGAAGGCAGCGCCTACTTGGCGTATTCATCAGGCGAGGTTGTTGAGCAAAGCATGCTGCTTCATCTGATTAAGTCCTACTTATTCAGTTCTGTGGACCTCTTGATGCTAGCCACTATGGCGTTCATGATTTCAGCTGTATTCAGGAACAGTTCATTGGCAATAGGGATCTCTATATTCCTATTATTCTCTGGCGAACTAGTTACCTCTCTTGTAGCGGCGAAGTTTGACTGGGCGAAATATATCCTCTTTGCCAATACGAATCTGATGGCTTATTTTGATGGAAGGCCGGTAGTCGAGGGGATGACATTGGGCTTCTCCGTTGCTGTATTGATCGTTTACTTTATCATTTTCCAAGCGCTCGCATTCACGGTATTTTCTAAACGTGATGTAGCCGCATAAAACGAAATCCCTGTCCATATCAAGTGGACAGGGATTTTATCTTCGTTAAAGAAATTATAAAAATTTTACCTTGTGAATAACTTTGAAAGAAGTTAATCGACGTCCAGCTCCAACGCCTAGCCCCTCGAGTCATAAGTCGCACCTCTACGGAAATCAGGATTTCCTTCGAGTTGCGTCTTATGCTGGTCGGGGCTGACCAAGGCGCTTCCGCTTTTGTTCATTAATTATTATTGATTTTATCATATACTGTAGAAATCGCCTGCTCGAACTTTCCTGTTTTTTTCGGCTTGTAGTATTTCTTGTTTTTCAATGTATCAGGCAGGTACTGCTGTTTTACCCATCCGTTTTCAAAATCATGCGGGTACTTATAATCGACTCCCCTGCCAAGCTCCTTCGCCCCTTTATAATGGGCGTCTTTCAGATGAATAGGCACTTCTCCGCTCTTTCCGGAACGAATGTCTGCCAACGCCTCACCGATGGCCATTATGGCAGAATTCGATTTTGGGGAGAGGCAAAGTTCGATGACGACGTTAGCCAATGGGATGCGTGCTTCCGGGAATCCGATTTTCTCTGCTGTCTGGATGGCAGCCAATGTCCGCGGCCCGGCTTGGGGGCTTGCAAGACCGATATCTTCATAGGCGATGACAAGAAGCCGTCTAGTAATGCTTGGGAGGTCGCCGGCTTCGATCAGCCTTCCGAGATAATGGAGGGCTGCATTGACATCACTTCCCCGTATGGACTTTTGAAAGCCGCTTAAAACATCATAATGGGCATCTCCGTCCTTATCGTGGGCAAGACTTTTCATTTGCAGGCATTCTTCTGCTGTTTCCTCTGAGATGATGATCTCTCCATCTTTATTTTCTTCCGTTGAAAGGACCGCCAATTCCAATGCATTCAAGGCACTCCTTAAATCACCGCTGCTGGCCGTTGCAAAATGATGAAGGGCATCTTCTTTCATCACTAAAGGATATTTTCCAAGGCCACGCTCTTCATCCTCCACCGCCGCTTGAAGGGCTTTTTCCATATCAGCCTGCTCCAATGGCTTCAATTCGAAAATCTGGCACCTGCTCCTGATGGCAGGATTAATGGCATGATAAGGATTGCTCGTAGTTGCACCGATCATTGTGATCATCCCGTTTTCTAAATAGGGGAGGAGAAAGTCCTGCTTTGCTTTATCAAGTCTATGCACCTCGTCAAGCAGCAGAATGACTTTCCCGGACATCTTGGCTTCCTGTACCACGATTTCCATATCTTTTTTATTGTTGGTAACGGCATTCAGCATCCTGAATGCGTACTTGGTGCTTCCTGCTATGGCGCTGGCAATCGACGTTTTGCCTATGCCGGGTGGCCCGTACAAAATCATGGAAGAAAGCTGCTTGGCTTTTACCATCCGCCTGATGATCTTTCCTTCTCCGACCAGGTGCTCTTGTCCGACGATCTCATCAATGTTTCTGGGGCGCATCCGATAGGCCAAAGGTTTAGTGGTCATGTGCATCTCTCCAAACTGATGTTCTAGTACATGTATTGTAGCAAAGAGAAAGCTTGAATGCATCTGTAACGGGTTCTATGCTATAATGTCAAAAGTGAAAAAGTGAAATCGGAAAGTCAAAAACATGGAATAGAGGAATGCTATGGACAAAAGAAAAAGTATCATCGCCAGGTTCGCCTTCTTTATTGTCGGCCTTTTGATTATGTCGCTTGGAATTGTCTTTTTGATTCTTGCAGATCTTGGTGCGACACCTTGGGATGTCCTTCATGTCGGATTGTATGAACAGCTGGGTTTGACAATTGGCTCCTGGTCCATACTAATCGGATGCATCGTCCTGCTTTCCTCTTCCATTCTATCAAGGAAAATTCCTAAAGTAGGAGCTTATTTGAATATGCTGCTCGTAGGATTTTTCATTGATTTATATATGCTGCTGCCGTTTATGAAAACACCGGACACATTGATAGGGAAAATCATCATGTTCCTTGTTGGGATGGTAGTCATGGCCTATGGCATGGGACTTTACATTGCGGCGGGTATTGGCGCCGGACCAAGGGACAGTTTGATGCTGGCCGTCAATGAACGTACGGGGTGGAAGATTTCCCACGTTCGAAGGGCTATGGAAATAGTGGTTTTAGCCATTGGCTGGCAATTAGGCGGACCAGTATACTATGGGACGATTTTTTTTAGTCTTTCAATCGGTACTCTAGTTGGAATCGCATTGCCGCAATGTCAAAAAACGGTGGATTATTTGATGGAAAAGGCAGTATCAGTAAAGAAAACAATTTCAACAAATGAAATAGATAGAGGTGCGAAACTATGAAAATTTCTACTAAAGGCCGCTATGGGCTGACCATTATGATTGAGCTTGCCAAAAGGCATGGTGAAGGGCCTACATCTTTAAAAACAATTGCAGCGGCGCATGAATTATCTGAGCATTATCTCGAACAATTAGTGGCGCCATTGCGAAATGCAGGATTAGTCAAAAGTATCAGGGGGGCATATGGCGGCTATATCTTAGCCAAAGAGCCTTCCGAAATTTCATCAGGGGATATCATCCGTGTCCTTGAAGGGCCGATCAGCCCTGTAGAAGGAATTGAAGATGAGGAACCGGCTAAACGGGAATTGTGGATCAGAATCAGAGATGCCGTGAAAGAAGTCTTGGATAATACAACAATTGAAGATTTGGCCCATCATACGAATGATGGCGAGTCTGATGCTTATATGTTTTATATCTAAGGCAATGGTGGAAATCATACAGCCTTAGTCGATTATCAATCAATTATTGGAGTGAAATGAATTGGAACGAATTTATCTCGACCACGCAGCTACTTCCCCGGTGCATCCGCAAGTGGCTGAAAAAATGGTGAAACTGCTGAACGAACAATATGGCAATCCTTCCAGCATCCACTCATTCGGGAGGGAAGCGCGCCAGATCCTTGATAGTGCACGGACACTCCTGGCGAAGAGCATTAATGCTTCCTTCAATGAAATCATTTTTACCAGCGGTGGAACAGAAGCGGATAATATGGCAATCATCGGGGCTGCCCATGCTGCCAAGGATAAAGGGATGCATATTATTACTTCATCCATCGAGCATCATGCAGTGCTTCATGCCTGTCATGCTTTGGAATCAGAAGGGTTTCAAGTGACATATCTGCCTGTTGACGAAAAAGGACTTGTTAATCCGGAAGTTGTTCGACAGGCATTGACAGACGAAACGACTGTCGTATCCATCATGTACGGGAACAATGAAGTTGGCACGATACAGCCGATTGCAGAGATAGCGGATATTTTAAAAGAACATCAAGCGGTTTTTCATACAGATGCTGTTCAAGCATATGGGATCGAGAATCTGGATGTAAAACAGATTGGTGTGGATTTGTTGTCCGTTTCATCCCATAAGATCAATGGACCGAAGGGGATCGGATTCCTTTATGCCAGGGAAGGCGTCAAGGTCAAGCCTCGCATGCATGGAGGCGAGCAGGAGAAAAAAAGACGTGCTGGCACCGAAAATGTTTCTTCTATTGGAGCATTTGCTGAAGCTGTAAAAATCGCTGAAGAAACAAAGGAAGAAAGAAGAGAGAAATACCTTGGCTTCAAAAAGAAATTCATTGAAATCCTTACCCAACATGAGGTTTATTTTGTGGTAAACGGATTTGTTGATGAAGCTTTGCCGCATGTGCTAAACTTGAGCTTTGCCGGAACAGATGTGGAAGCGATGCTGGTGAATCTCGATCTATCAGGAGTTGCCGCATCCAGTGGTTCAGCATGCACTGCAGGTTCCATTGAGCCGTCCCACGTCCTTGTGGCGATGTTCGGGAATGATTCGGACCGCTTAAGGAATTCTATCCGCTTTAGTTTCGGCTTAAATAATACCGAAGAACAAATCGAAATGGCAGCTGAAAAAACAGCAGCCATCGTCAATAGATTGGCAAAACAATAAAAGGAGGTGCGGAAAATGAATAAAGCACCGAAAGATACGCGTGTCGTGGTCGGTATGTCAGGTGGAGTCGATTCCTCCGTTGCTGCTCTTTTATTAAAAGAACAGGGCTATGATGTCATCGGCATTTTCATGAAAAACTGGGATGATACGGATGAATCCGGTGTCTGCACGGCAACAGAAGACTACGAAGACGTCATCCGCGTCTGCAACCAAATCGGAATCCCGTACTATGCAGTCAATTTTGAGCAGCAGTATTGGGATAAAGTATTTACGTATTTCCTTGATGAATATAAAGCGGGCCGGACGCCTAACCCGGATGTCATGTGCAATAAGGAAATCAAATTCAAAGCATTCCTTGAGCATGCGGTGAAGCTTGGAGCCGATTATCTCGCCACCGGCCATTATGCACAGGTGGAATTCCGCGATGGAGAATACAAGATGCTGAGGGGGCTGGATGAGAATAAGGATCAGACCTATTTCCTGAACCAGCTTTCACAGGAGCAGCTTTCCAAAGTTATGTTCCCGATTGGCGGCATCAATAAAAAGAAAGTGCGTGAGATTGCGGCAGAAGCCGAGCTTGCAACAGCGTCTAAAAAAGACAGTACCGGAATCTGTTTCATTGGGGAACGGAATTTCAAAGAATTCCTCGGAAACTATCTGCCTGCCCAACCAGGCAAGATGGAAACGATGGATGGCAAAGTCATGGGCAAACATGATGGACTGATGTATTATACAATCGGACAGCGGCATGGGCTGGGCATTGGAGGTTCAGGCGATCCTTGGTTCGTCATCGGAAAGGATTTAGATCGCAATGTTCTTTTTGTTGGACAAGGTTTTGACAATGATGCCCTCTATTCCGAATCCATCATTGCTGCAAGTGTCAGCTGGGTTTCCAATGAAGCAAAACCGCAGGAGTTTGCTTGTACGGCTAAATTCCGCTATCGTCAGCCTGATCAAAAAGTAACCGTTCAAATACTTGAGGACTCCACAGTGAAAGTCATATTCGATGAACCGGTTAGAGCGGTGACGCCAGGCCAAGCGGTCGTTTTCTATAAGGGAGACGAGTGTCTCGGCGGAGGAACCATCGATCAAATCTTTAAGCATAACAAAAAATTGACGTACGTAGGCTAATGGAAGGACTGCTCTTTATCGTAAAGAGCCAGTCCTTTTTTTGCCTTGATTTATGGTATACTTCACATAGAAGTTGAAAGCAATGAGGTGGATGATTTTATGGATAAAAATAAAGCAGGCATCGAGCATTTGGAAAAAGGACAGTTTGAAGAAGCGATTGCCCTTTTTAATGAAGTGATTGAGGAAAATCCAAATGACGTGGTCGGCTATATTAATTTTGGACATGTTTTATCAGCGGTTGGCGAAATGGAAAGAGCGGAAAAGTTCTATCTGAAGGCCATTGAAATAGATGAAAAAGCAGGGGCTGCCTACTATAGTCTGGGCAACCTTTATTATGAATCGGAAAAATTGGAGCCGGCTATCAAAATGTATGAAAAAGCGATCGGCACCGGGTTGGAAAATAGCGATGCCTATTTCATGCTGGGCCTTTCATTCATGCAGGCTGAACAGTTCAAGCTGGCATTGCCTTATTTGCAGAGAAGCACGGAATTAAACAGTTCAGATGCTGAGGCAAGATTTCAATTTGGATTATGTCTGGCACAATTGGGACTTTATGAAGAAGCAATCAGTGAATTCCATAAAGTATTGGAGCTTGTCCCTGATCATACGGACGCCCTTTATAATTTAGGTGTTGCAACAGCAGGGCATGAAGATGATCCGGAAAAAGCCCTTGTCTATTTTGAAAAGGCACTCGAAATCCAGCCTGATCATATGCTTGCAGGCTACGGCAAAAAAATGATGGAAAAAGCATTAGAGAACGATTGATTTTTTTGTAGACGGAAAGGGGGGTGAAACCTATGAGCCGGCAAGGTCATATGGACTTATTTTCTGAAGACGAGCGATATATTAAAGGGCGGCATATTGTGACGATATTCCACAATGAGCAGAACCTGTACTCTGTCGTAAGGATCCGTGTGGATGAAACAAACCTTCAGGACAGCGATAAAGAGGCTGTCATCACCGGCTATTTTCCAAGGATCCACGAAGAGGAAACTTATGTTTTTTATGGAGATGTAAAGGAACATCCAAAGTTCGGCCCCCAATTCCATGTACAGCATTTTAAAAAAGTGATGCCCCAGACAAAAGAAGGGATCATCAATTATCTATCAAGTGAACTTTTTAAAGGAATCGGTGCTAAAACGGCAGAAAAGATCGTTTCAGAGCTGGGTGAAAATGCAATCAGTAAAATATTGGAGCAGCCTTCCATATTGGATTCAATCCCTAAGCTCGCCCCGGAAAAAGCAAAGACCATTTATGATACGCTAGTCGAGCATCAAGGGCTCGAACAGATCATGGTCGGCCTTAATACATACGGATTTGGACCACAGCTTTCTATGAAAATCTACCAGGTCTATAAAGAGAATGCGTTGGAGATCATCGAAAAAAATCCTTATCAGCTCGTAGAGGATATTGAAGGAATCGGTTTCGGGCGTGCTGATGAATTGGGAAGTAAAATCGGCATCCATGGCAGCCATCCGGACCGGATAAAAGCAGGAGTACTTTATGTTACGGAACAGCAGTGCATCCAGGACGGGCATGTGTATCTTGAAGCCAGGGATTTATTGCAAAAAGTGAAAGCTTTGCTGGAAGAAAATCAGAGCGTCGAAATTCCTTTTGATGCGATTTCCAATGAAATTGTCCAGTTGAACGAAGAGAGCAAATTGATGATCGAGGAACAGCGCATCTATCTTCCATCCCTTTATTTTTCTGAAAAAGGCCTGGTGACCAGCATTCAAAGAATCCTTGCGCAGGATGAATATGAAGATCAGTTTCCTCAGTCAGAGTTTTTGCTTGCTCTCGGGGAGTTGGAGGAGCGGCTGGGGGTTCAATATGCACCATCGCAGAAAGAAGCCATAAGCCAGGCATTGATGTCTCCGATGCTGCTTTTGACAGGAGGTCCGGGTACCGGGAAAACGACTGTCATCAAAGGAATCGTAGAGCTGTATGCAGAACTGCATGGCTGTTCGCTGGATCCTTCTCAATATAAGAAGGAGGAGCCGTTTCCCATTCTTCTTGCCGCTCCTACTGGAAGAGCTGCAAAGCGAATGACCGAGTCGACCGGGCTCCCTGCTGTGACTATCCATCGCCTTCTTGGCTGGAATGGACAGGAGGGCTTTCAAGCAGATGATGAAAAGGAAATCGAGGGAAAGTTTTTAATCATAGACGAAATGTCGATGGTCGATACATGGCTTGCCCACCAGCTGTTTAAAGCTCTTCCGGAACATATTCAAGTAGTCATGGTGGGTGACGAAGATCAGCTGCCCTCAGTCGGTCCGGGACAAGTGTTGAAGGACCTGTTAGCTTCGAAGGTAATTCCGACAGTCAGGCTGACGGATATCTACCGGCAGGCTGAAGGCTCCTCGATCATTGAATTGGCCCATGAGATTAAAAACGGCCATGTGCCCGCTGATGTAAGAAAGCAGCAGCCTGACCGCTCGTTTATTGCTTGCAGTTCAGGACAGATCACCCAAGTGGTTGAGAAAGTCGTGCAGAATGCGGTGACAAAAGGCTTTACCGCCAAGGACATTCAAGTCTTGGCTCCTATGTATCGGGGGCCGGCTGGGATTGACAGCTTGAACGCCTTATTGCAGGAGATATTAAATGGAGATGAAAAGGGTACAAGGAAAGAACTCTCTTATGGGAATGTAAAGTTTCGAATAGGAGATAAAGTCCTGCAGCTCGTCAATCAGCCTGAGAAAAATGTGTTCAATGGCGATATAGGGGAGATCATTTCCATTTTTACTTCTAAAGAAAATGTAGAGAAGCAAGAGATGATCATCGTTTCATATGAAGGGACAGAAGTGACCTATACAAAGCAGGAGATGAATCAAATCACTCATGCATACTGCTGCTCCATCCATAAGTCCCAAGGGAGCGAATTTCCCATCGTTATTTTGCCGGTTGTCAAAAGCTATTACCGAATGCTGAGAAGAAACCTGTTATATACGGCCATTACCAGGAGCAAGAAATTCTTGATATTGTTGGGCGAAGAAGATGCTTTCCGGATGGGTGTCGAAAGGGAAGATGACCAAAAACGGAGGACAACCCTATGCCGCCGTTTAAAAGCAGCAGATACAGATGAAGTCCAATCCGCTGTAAAAAGTGATGAATCCCAAACCCTCACAGAAGCAAACATCCATCAGATCAATCCAATGATCGGGATGGAAGACATCTCCCCATATGACTTTTTGTGAAAAGTGTAATAATTGATATTTACCGAAGAGGACCTTAGATGGTCTTCTTTTTTTGTGAACTTAAACATATATGTCAACTAGTCAACTAAAAATGTTGACATATATTTAAGGATGAGGATATTCTATAAATGAAGAACATTTGACATGGGGGATACATATGAACAAAAAACTAAAACCAATTGATTTAACACTAGCAGCAATGTTTGTAGCCTTAATGGCAATCGGAGCGAACATTACAACAATGGTTCCATTCATGGTAGTCGGCGGGGTCCCGATCACACTGCAGACGTTTTTTGCCATATTGGCTGGAGCCATCCTCGGAAGCCGCCTTGGAGCAATAGCCATGATTGTCTATGCATTGGTGGGACTTGCGGGTGTTCCGGTCTTCGCGCAGTTCAGCGGAGGATTTTCAAACATCTTAAGCCCGACATTTGGATTTATCATATCTTATATCATGACGGCTTATGCAACAGGAAAAATCATTGAAAAGAAAAATTCCGTCCCAGTATATATCACTGCAGCACTGATTGGAATGGCCATCAATTACCTTTTCGGAACAAACTGGATGTATGGCGCCTATAAACTTTGGGCATCAGCTCCAGATGGATTCACATACAAAATGGCATGGGCGTGGATGATGGTTCCACTGCCAAAAGACATCATCCTTTCCGTTTTGGGTGGATTGATGGCACATAGGCTGGATAAAACGCTAATGTCCAGAAGCTCCTACAGAAATCTTAAGAAATCAGCTTAATCATAAGCGGGGAAATCAATGAAAAAATGATTTCCCTGCTTTTTTTATTAATCCTTATTGGAAAAGTCTACTGTTTATGAAACCTTTCGATTCGGGAACAATAGGAATGTTCGGAAGGTGGGGATACTTTTGCGAACATTTTCGTTGATCAACGGACTCGCAGTTTTTTTAACGAACGGCGAACAAGCAGGCTGTGTCTGCGATATCTACATTTCTGAACACGGGCGTGTAACTGGCATAGCAATGAAAGCGAAAGGGCTGTTCCCAAAAAAATATCGATTGCCGATTGAGTCTGTCATCGCTATCGGCCCTGATGGAATCCTGATCGACAGCAAAGAACATTTGCAGCGAGGGAATGGAGAAGATGGGGAATACACGCTTCTCCATCATCAGCCCCTCATCGGGAGGAAAACCCTGTCGATGGAAGGGGAATGCCTTGGAGAGCTGGAAGATGTATATTTTCTGGAAAAATTGGGCACAATCGTAGGGTACGAGCTTACAGATGGTTTCTTTGCTGACATCATAGAAGGAAAAAGGGTCATTTCGACACCTGTTCCCCCATTAATAGGTAAAGATTCCATCATCGTCTCGACAGATTACATGCGAGGTGGCTTGCCCTATGATGAAATGTCCAAATTGCCAGAGCAAGGACTTGGGGAAAATCGGTATTAATCAATATTACTGCTGGAATTGCTTTATTGAGCTTTCAATTGCGAAAGGACTCATCCATACTCATCAAGTAGAAGAGGATGGAACGTTAAGTTCATTGGATGATCTGTTCGCCGAAGATGAACGACAATTAAGTTAAATTCAGTTATAGAAAGAGGTGATTGTTTTGAATAAAACGATGACCTCACTCATCGGATTTGGCGCCGGTATTGCTGCTGCGGTTTATTCTCAGAGGCAAAACGTAATAGGCGGCAGACAGTGGAAGAAAATGAGAAAAAGAATGATGAAAACATTCAGATAAAAGTCAAAGGGATAGTGAATAGTTCACTGTCCCTTTTTTGAATGAAAATTGCTGGAATTGGAAAACTGAGAAGCAGGGAGGGAAGTATTGTGTCTTCTGGAATCGGGAAATGGATTCAGCGATTAACATTGATATTGCTAGTATTGCTGTTATTATATGTCATCTATCTTTTAAAAGGAGTCTGGTTTCCGGTATGGCATATCTTATTCCTTACTTTCATTCCCTTCTTTATCGGAGGCTTCATCGCCTACCTCCTTCACCCTATCATTGAAAGAATACACAGTGCCGGCATTCATAGGGGAATAGCCATCATGATGATTTACTGTATTTTTTTCGGTGCAGCCGGCTATGGGCTATATAAAGGAGTTCCTCTATTGATTGTTCAGTTGAGAGAACTCTCTGATAACATCCCGATGTTTGCAGATCAATACAAACACTGGAATACACATCTGCAGAACTCCACTTCGCGCTGGCCGGACGGTGTCCAGCAGCAAATAAATGAGCAGATGCAGGCATTTGAACAATGGACAAAGGATTTCCTGGGCTATGTCGTAGACCTTTTGCTTAAAATCATCAATATGATGTTCATTTTGGCAGTTATTCCGTTCATCTCATTTTACTTCTTGAAAGATATTAACAAAGTAAAGAGAATGTGCTGGTATTTAACGCCGAGGAAATGGAGGATGCAAGGCATTCGTTTTTTAAGGGATGTCAATGATTCACTCGGGGGATACATTCGAGGGCAATTCATCGTTTGCCTTGCAATAGGCGCCATTTCTACTGCTGTATTATGGTTTCTCGGCATCCATTATCCCGTATTGCTTGGCATTGTCATTGGCATCACAAACGTCATTCCGTACTTTGGTCCAGTAATTGGCGCTATACCTGCTTTGCTCATTGCGGCATCGATTTCCATCAAATCGGTGATTTATGTTCTCATCTTGATCGTGGTTCTCCAATTTATTGAGGGGAATATCCTTTCGCCGTTAATCGTAGGCAAGAGCCTTCACATGCATCCATTATTCATCATTGCAGCCCTTGTGATCGGAGGAGAAGCAGCAGGTGTCATTGGAATGCTTTTGGCTGTCCCAATCCTAGCAGTTTTAAAGGTAGCCCTTATTCATGCAAAAACACATTTCCCCAAATCTTCTTCGAGTGAGAATTGACAAAAGGTGTTTAACTTTCTATAATTCGACATAGATACATAAAGAAGAAAACATAGATGGATCGAGTATGTTATAGCCCACCTAGCTTATGGCGCCAGAGAGGAATTTCCAAGGCTGAAAGGAATTCCAGGTGAAGAATAGCAGAACGCTAGTCCGGAGTACAGCTAATCACTGTCGTTCACCGCGTTAAGGTTTGAAAGAGATGGATGCAAAAGGCAAAAGCTGCATCCGAATCAGGGTGGTACCGCGAGTGCTCTCGTCCCTGCCATAGGGATGGGGGCTTTTTGTGTTTTCTAAAAATGATTTTAATCATATTGGAGGGAAAAGAATGAAGAATTTAACAGGTGCACAAATCAGAAGAATGTTTTTAGATTTTTTTGAAGAAAAAGGACATCGGATCGAACCAAGTGCCTCGCTTGTCCCGCACGAGGATCCATCATTGCTTTGGATCAACTCTGGTGTAGCGACTTTGAAGAAATATTTCGATGGACGGGTAGTGCCTGAAAACCCGAGAATTGTAAATGCACAAAAATCCATCCGTACAAATGACATTGAGAACGTCGGGAAGACTGCCCGCCACCATACTTTCTTTGAAATGCTCGGGAATTTCTCCATCGGCGATTATTTTAAAGAGGAATCAATGGTATGGGCTTGGGAATTCCTTACAAGCAAAGATTGGATCGCCTTTGACCCTGAAAAGCTTTCTGTGACCATTCATCCTGAAGATCATGAAGCTTATGATCTTTGGAAAGAAAAAATCGGCATACCTGAAGAGAGAATCATTCGTCTTGAAGGGAACTTCTGGGATATCGGTGAAGGGCCAAGTGGACCGAATACCGAGATTTTCTATGACAGGGGCCCTGAATACGGTGATGACCCGACGGATCCAGAGCTATATCCAGGCGGGGAAAACGAGCGATATTTAGAAATATGGAATCTCGTATTTTCACAGTTCAACCACAATCCAGATGGAACGTATACTCCGCTTCCTAAGAAAAATATCGATACTGGAATGGGTCTTGAAAGAATGGCTTGCGTCGTTCAAAATGTCCCAACGAACTTCGATACTGATCTTTTCATGCCGATCATCAAGGCAACCGAAAAAATCTCAGGCAAGTCTTATGGTGAATCAAAAGAACAAGATGAAGCATTCAAAGTCATTGCGGATCACATCAGGACCGTATCATTTGCTGTCGGCGACGGAGCGCTGCCTTCCAATGAAGGCAGAGGCTATGTATTAAGAAGATTGCTGCGCCGTGCTGTTAGATACGCAAAACAAATCGGCATCAATCGTCCATTCATGTATGAACTTGTTCCGGTTGTATCCGAAATCATGGTGGATTTCTATCCGCAGGTAAAAGAAAAAATCGATTTCATCCAAAAAGTCGTGAAAAACGAAGAAGATCGTTTCCATGAAACATTGAATGAAGGATTGGCTATCCTATCTTCTGTCATCCAAAAAGCAAAAGCAGCAGGATCGGATACAATCAACGGTGCAGATGTGTTCCGTCTTTACGACACTTATGGATTCCCGGTTGAGCTGACAGAAGAATACGCAGAGGAAGAAAACATGAAAGTCGACCACGGCGGATTCGAAAGTGAAATGGAGAAGCAGCGTGAACGCGCACGTTCTGCAAGGCAGGATGTTGATTCCATGCAAGTTCAAGGCGGAGTCATCGGTGATGTGAAGACAGAAAGCAAGTTTGTCGGCTATGACGTGCTTCAAACTACTGCAAAAGTGGCTGTCCTTCTGAAAAATGGTGAATTTGCAGAGAGTGCAGAGGCAGGGGAAGACATTCAATTCATCCTGGATCAAACACCATTTTATGCAGAAAGCGGCGGACAGATTGCGGATAAGGGGCTTCTTCTCGGCGACGGATTTAGAGTAGAAGTGAAAGATGTCCAAAAAGCACCGAATGGACAAAACCTTCATAACGCTAAAGTCGTTGAAGGCACGCTGATCAGTGGAGCTTCCGTAACGGCCATTGTGGACGAAGGTTCAAGAAGCAAAGTCATTAAGAACCATACTGCAACACATTTGCTGCACCAAGCCTTGAAGGATGTCCTTGGTACACATGTAAACCAGGCAGGTTCATTAGTGGAATCGTCCAGACTGCGATTTGACTTCTCTCATTTCGGGCAGATTAAAGAAGAAGAACTGAAGGAAATTGAAAGAATCGTCAATGAAAAGATCTGGGCAAGCATCCCTGTGAAAATTGAAAATAAAGGGATTGCAGAAGCAAAAGAAATGGGAGCAATGGCATTGTTCGGCGAAAAGTACGGGGATATCGTACGCGTCGTTTCTGTAGGGGACTACAGCATTGAGCTTTGTGGTGGATGCCATGTTTCCAATACATCAGTCATCGGATTATTTAAAATTGTATCCGAGAGCGGTATTGGTGCAGGTACAAGAAGGATTGAAGCAGTCACTGGCGAATGGGCTTATAAACAAATGAATGAAGGAATTCAGCTCCTTGGGGAAGTGGCTTCCAAATTAAAAACAAATCCAAAGGATGCATTGAGCCGGATTGACAGTCTTTTGGCAGAGCTCAAGGAAGTTCAAAGAGAAAATGAATCATTATCTGCGAAGCTGTCCAACATTGAAGCAGGCAGCATATTAGATCAAGTGAAAGACATCGATGGGGTGAAGGTCCTTGCGAGCAAGGTAAATGCATCTGATATGAATAACCTCCGGACCATGGCTGATGAATTAAAGCAGAAAATCGGGTCAGGCATCATCCTTCTCGGTGCTGTAAGTGAAGGAAAAGTAAACTTCATCGCAGGTGTCACAGATGATCTTGTTAAGAAAGGCTACCACGCAGGAAAATTGGTGAAAGAAGTGGCATCCATTTGCGGAGGCGGCGGCGGCGGCCGTCCGGATATGGCTCAGGCTGGAGGAAAAGACCCGCAAAAAATCGATGCAGCTATTCAATATGCGGAAGAATGGATTAAATCCGTTTGATTCCTATTGAAAGTGGTGTACAATGGTAGGTAACGATTGACAATTTGACTTGCCTTAAGGACAAGCATATAGTGAGGTGCAGAAAATGAGCTCATTTGACAAAACGATGCGTTTTAATTTTCCTGAAGAACCGATTGAACATGATGTAAAAGAAGTCTTGTTTCAAGTGTATGAAGCGCTGCAGGAAAAGGGCTATAATCCAATCAATCAAATAGTGGGCTACCTTTTATCAGGGGATCCGGCTTATATTCCACGTCACAACGATGCGCGTAACATCATTCGCCGCTTGGAGCGCGATGAAATGATCGAAGAACTGGTTAAGTCGTATTTACATCAGCACAAAGAGGGATGACATGAGAGTAATGGGACTTGACGTCGGCTCTAAGACAGTCGGTGTGGCGATGAGCGATGCCTTTGGATGGACTGCCCAGGGCATCGAAACCATCGCTATCAACGAAGAAGAGAAACAATTTGGATTAGACCGTGTCAAAGAATTGATAAATGAACACGAAGTAAGTAAGATTGTTGTAGGCTTCCCGAAAAATATGAACAATACAGTGGGTCCTCGCGGTGAAGCGTCGATAGCCTATGCGGAAATGCTTAAAGAAGCGTTTGGCCTGCCTGTTGTATTATGGGATGAAAGGCTGACAACCATGGCAGCGGAGAGAGTTTTGATCGAAGCTGATGTGAGCCGCAAGAAAAGGAAAAAAGTGATTGATAAGATGGCTGCCTCCATGATTCTGCAAGGATTCCTGGACAGTCAAAAATAATGAGGTGACTAATAATGGAACACGGAGAAAAAAATATTACAGTAATTGATGAAAACGGAAACGAGATGCTTTGCGAAGTATTATTTACATTTGATTCAGATGAATTCGGAAAATCCTATGTACTCTACTATCCAATAGGTGCAGAAGAAGACGATGAAGATGAAATCGAAATCCATGCTTCTGCTTTTGTACCTGGTGAAGAAGGACAAGACGGTGAATTAAAGCCGATCGAAACAGAAGAAGAGTGGGATATGATCGAAGAAATGCTCGGAACATTCCTCGACGAAGAAGAGGGCGAGCAAGAGTAAGGTTACAATTAGTAGAAGACCTGCGTGTTTACACGCAGGTCTTTTTTTATGTTAGCAACTTTTTAAATAAAAAAAGAAATTTTTTCCTAAATACTTTGAATAATTGTTGCAGATTAAAGCGAAAAATGTAGTATAATGAACATCGGTGCCGTTAATTTTGTCGATAATGTCCCACTTTTGTTCTAAAGGGGGAAAACCATGGATAAAGATCAATTCAACTCTAATCGAGATGGAAAAAATATCATTCATAATAAAATGATTGAAAGACAAAGTGAAGCAAGAACGATCCGAAGAATCGTCCTTATCATCTGTCTTGCATTAATTCTGATCATAGGCGGTGTCGGACTTGGCGGCTATCTATACGTCAAATCGGCATTAGGACCTGTGAATCCACAGGATAAAACACCGAAGACCATAGAAGTGCCGATAGGGTCCAGTGTCTCCTCAATCGGGAAAATTTTGGAGAAAAATGACATTATCAAAAATGCAACTGTCTTTAAATATTATGTGAAACTCAATAATGAATCCGGATTCCAGGCAGGAAGCTACGATCTTACTTCCGCCATGTCGCTGAAGGAAATCGTCACCAGCTTGAAAACAGGGAAAGTATTGAAGAAAGCAGCAATGAAAATTACTGTTCCTGAAGGATTGCAAATTGACCAAATCGCTGACATTATCGCAAAAAAAACAGGAACGACTAAGCCTGAAGTCATGAAAAAATTAGATGATCAGGCCTATATTAAAAAACTGATGAAAGAACATCCAGACTTGCTTAAGAAGGATATCCTGGCTAAGGATATCAAGCATCCACTGGAAGGATATCTTTATCCGGCCACGTACTCTTTCTATGAAAAGAAAACATCCGTAGATGATGTCATCGACACAATGCTCGATAAAACAGAATCTGTATTAGACCAATATCAGGGTGAGATGGAACAGAAAAAAATATCCGTCCATAAAGTGTTGACGATGGCTTCCCTGATCGAAGAAGAAGCAACTGCTAAAGCAGACAGGCATAAAATCTCCAGTGTCTTCTATAACCGGATAGATGAGGGAATGCCTTTACAGACAGATCCGACCATCTTATACGCTTTAGGTGAACATAAAGGAAGGGTCTACTATAAAGACCTGGAAATTGACTCTCCATATAATACGTATAAGAATTCCGGGCTTCCGCCAGGGCCGATTGCCAGTTCAGGAGATACGTCGATTGAAGCAGCATTGAACCCGGAAAAGACTGATTTTCTTTACTTCTTAGCAGCTACTAAGACAGGGGAATTCTATTATTCCAAAACACTGGAAGAGCACAATCAGAAAAAAGCAAAATATATTACCAGTAATAACTAAATCATTATGATTTTGGAGGGAAAGATCCATTAGCTTTCCTTCTTTTTTTATGTTAAAATAATACAAGTTATTTTGTCGAAAACTGCTGGAATGAACATTCCGAAGTATATCGGGCGTCGACTTTATGGAGAATAATGACAGGACAGAATGTAGAAAGCTGTATCCTATGGCTTTCTTCTTTTCATGTACACATTCATTTCCAGACGCCCTTTTTTCGTGAGCTCAGCATTACAGTGTGATGCCTGAAAGGAGAAATTCTACTTGAACGAAATAGTAAATGAATATATTGAATCCATGATTCCGGATCGAACGGATTTATTCCAAGAGATGGAAAGATTTGCAGAGGCAAATAACGTACCGATTATGGAATTGGCGGGGATTGAAGCTTTACTGCAGATCCTTCGCATCCAAAAGCCTAAAAGGATACTGGAGATCGGGACTGCAATAGGCTACTCAGCATTAAGGATGGCCCATGCATTGCCAGAAGCGAGCATTGTCACAATTGAAAGAGATCCAGAGAGGTTTCAAGCTGCAAAAGAGTATATTACAAGAATCGGCTATTCTGACAGAGTGATTGTACTCGAAGGAGATGCCCTCGACTTAGCTGCTTGCACAAATACTATGGGTCCATTCGATGCGATTTTTATTGATGCCGCAAAAGGCCAATATACGAAATTTTTCGAAATGTATTCTGAGCAATTGGCAGATGCCGGATGTGTTTATACAGATAATGTGCTATTCAAAGGATTGGTAGCTGAAAAGGAAATCGAAAACAAGCGCATCAGAAACCTTGTCGCAAAAATCAAACGCTACAATGAATGGCTGATGACGCATCCTGACTATTTGACTTCCATTATGCCGGTTGGCGATGGACTGGCTGTAAGTATTAGAAGAGGTGAGGAAAATGAAAACGCCTGAGCTGCTGGTAACTCCGACGAGTATAGAAAATATGAAAAACTTAATCGACGCTGGAGCAGACGCTTTTGTCATCGGGGAACAAAGTTATGGTCTCAGACTTGCTGGAGAATTCTCTCGCAATGATGTGAAAGAGGCTGTTAAAATTGCTCATGACAAAGGGAAAAAATTGTATGTGGCAATGAACGCGATTTTTCACAACGATAAAATTGACGAACTGAATGATTATATCGCTTTTCTTCGTGATCATCATGTAGATTCAATCATTTTCGGTGATCCTGCAGTATTGATGGCTGTAAGGGAAACCGCGCCGGAAATGCGCCTCCACTGGAATACGGAAACGACTGCCACTAACTGGTATACTTGCAATTACTGGGGCAGAAGAGGGGCGAAAAGGGCTGTCTTGGCTCGGGAGTTGAGCATGGAGGCAATCATTGAAATGAAAGAAAATGCAGATGTAGAGATTGAAGTACAGGTTCATGGAATGACTTGTATGTTCCAATCGAAGCGTTCACTCATCGGGAATTATTTCGAATTCCGCGGTGAAGCGATGAAGGTTGAAAAGCAACATCAAGAAACCGGGATGCTTTTGTATGACAAAGAACGTGATAATAAGTATCCGATTTTCGAAGACGAAAATGGTACACACATCATGAGTCCGAATGATATGTGCATCATTGATGAACTGCAGGAAATGATGGAAGCAGGAATTGATTCATTTAAAATTGACGGGGTGCTGCATTCACCTGAATATATTGTTGAAGTGACAAAGCTTTATAGAAAAGCAATTGACCTGGTGTTGAAAGATCCTGAAGAATACGAGGATGTCAAAGACGGTCTGCTGGAGAAAATCGAACAGCTTCAGCCTAAGACGAGGCCGCTTGATACAGGGTTCTTCTTTAAAGAAACAGTTTATTGAACAGCAATCTTTTAAGATTGTCCGGGAATGGTTTCGGAACCTATATGTAAGAGCTGTTAAGGAGGAATATGAAATGTCTGCCGTGATGCAGGATAAGATTTCAAAGATTATAGATGGCAAACGGGTAATCGTTAAGAAGCCGGAGCTGCTGGCCCCAGCAGGCAATTTGGAAAAGCTGAAGATCGCTGTTCATTACGGGGCGGATGCTGTTTATATCGGTGGACAGGAATTTGGTCTACGCTCCAACGCCGGAAACTTCACCCTTCAGGAAATGAAAGAAGGAGTCGATTTTGCCAAGCAATATGGTGCCAAGATCTATGTCACGACTAATATATATGCACATAACGAAAATATGAATGGACTTGAGGAGTATTTGACAGGGCTGCAGGATGCAGGGGTTGCCGGCATCATTGTAGCAGACCCTCTCATCATTGAAACATGCAGGAGAGTCGCTCCGAATGTTGAGGTGCATCTAAGCACCCAGCAGTCCCTTTCTAACTGGAAGGCAGTGCAGTTCTGGAAGGAAGAAGGGCTGGACCGCGTGGTTCTTGCACGGGAAACGAGCGGGGACGAAATTCGGGAAATGAAAGAAAAGGTCGATATAGAAATTGAAACCTTCATCCATGGTGCGATGTGCATTGCCTATTCAGGCCGCTGTACACTAAGCAACCATATGACAGCCCGCGACTCCAACAGAGGAGGATGCTGCCAGTCATGCCGCTGGGATTACGATCTCTTCCAAGTGGAAGGCGAGGATGAGTTGCCATTATTCAGCGAGAAGGACGCTCCTTTTGCCATGAGTCCGAAAGATCTGAAGCTGGTCGAGTCCATTCCGAGAATGATAGAGCTTGGGATCGACAGTTTAAAGATTGAAGGCAGAATGAAATCCATTCACTATGTGGCAACAGTTGTAAGCGTCTATCGTAAAGTCATTGATGCATACTGCGCTGATCCGGAAAATTTCGAGATCAAACAGGAATGGCTTGAAGAATTGGACAAGTGTGCGAACCGTGAAACCGCTCCAGCATTTTTTGAAGGCGTACCAGGCTTTCAGGAGCAGATGTTTGGCCAACATGGAAAGCAGACCAAGACAGACTTTGCTGGTCTGGTGCTTCATTATGACGAAGAAACCAAAATAGTCACCCTTCAGCAGCGGAACTTTTTCAAACCAGGTGATGAGATCGAATTTTTCGGCCCTGAAATTGAAAACTTCAAACAGATTGTAGGGAAAGTTTGGGATGCAAAAGGAAATGAGCTTGAAGCAGCTAGGCACCCACTGCAAATTGTAAAATTTAAAGCGGATAAGCCGTTATTTCCAAATAACATGATGCGGAAGGAGAATATATAAAAATGAGCCGTAACAAACCTATCGTTATTGGAGTAGCCGGCGGATCTGGCTCCGGAAAAACAAGTGTCACAAAAGCCATTTATGAGCACTTTACAGGACACTCCATTCTTATGATTGAACAGGACTACTATTACAAGGACCAATCCGAACTTCCATTTGAGGAGAGGTTGAAGACCAATTACGATCATCCGCTTGCATTCGATAATGATCTATTGATTGAACATTTAAAGAGCCTCTTGAACTATGAAGCTGTAGAGAAGCCTGTCTACGACTATACGATCCATACTCGTTCGGATGAAACAATCACAGTTGAACCAAAAGATGTTATCATTATAGAGGGAATTTTAGTATTAGAAGATGAAAGATTGCGCAACTTAATGGATATTAAGCTATATGTAGATACGGATGCCGATCTTCGCATCATCAGACGTATGCTGCGGGACATTAAAGAGCGTGGACGCACAATGGATTCTGTCATTGACCAATACATCAATGTGGTCCGTCCGATGCATAATCAATTCATCGAACCGACGAAGCGCTATGCCGATATCATCATTCCTGAAGGCGGGCATAACCATGTCGCCATTGACTTGATGGTAACAAAAATTCAAACAATTCTTGAACTAAAGTCATTTTTGTAATACGATAGCATAGATAAAAATATTGAAGTAAATGCATCATTTACTGAACATGCGCGCCCTTATACAGGACGCGCTCTGATTTATCCCAATGAAATACTACTACATAATGGAACCGAATAACGGGGGTTTCTTAATCTAAGAAGGAGTGAATCGTTTTGAGTACAGAAAAAGTATTTCCAATGACTAAAGAAGGTAAAGAGAAATTAGAACAGGAATTGGAGCACTTAAAATCCGTAAAAAGAAAAGAAGTTGTAGAACGCATCAAGATTGCCCGCAGCTTCGGCGACCTTTCCGAGAACTCTGAATATGATTCAGCGAAAGAGGAGCAGGCATTTGTCGAAGGGCGGATCACTACTTTAGAGAATATGATCAGAAACGCTAAAATCATCCAAGAAGATGAAATGGTCACAGGAATCGTATCTTTGGGTAAATCTGTGACTTTCGTTGAACTTCCTAATGGAGAAGAAGAAACATATACAATCGTCGGCAGTGCAGAAGCAGATCCTTTCGAAGGTAAGATCTCGAATGATTCTCCAATTGCCAAAAGCCTTCTCGGCCATAAAGTCGATGACCAGGTATCAGTCCAGACTCCGGGCGGAGAAATGTCCGTACGTATCACAAACATTAAATAATTTTTGATAAATGTCCAGGCCGCTATAAGGCTTGGACATTTTTTTTGACTATTTTTTGCTTGAATAGTCAAAAATGGTGATGAGGTGGTTTTGTGCGGCGGAAAAGAATTTATGGATTGGGCATCTTAATATTTATAGGACTGGCAATTCTAACGTGGAGATTGTCCTCAATCCAGTTATTTGCTACAGAGAATTTTTCGAATCATCATATCAACTTGATTGAATCTTCCGTGTCGCAAAGGACACAGGAACTCGAAATCAATGACGGCAGAGGGCAATTCCTTGATAGAAAAGGGAATCCGCTTACCTTTACAGAGAAGCCTGTCGTGGTCATTTTTCCTTTCTTAAAGAAGACAGTTTGGGATAAAGGAAAAGTGGCATCTATTTTACATATTTCATCCCAACAACTGGAGGAGGAAGTTCAAAAAGCCTCGAAGCCAATGGTGCTTGGAGGGAAGACCCCCATCGTCCTTGACAGCCGCCAGGAAGACCAAATCAATTCATTAGAAATTCCCGGGCTGTTTGCTGTTAAGAAATCATTTGCTGTGAGCTCACATATTGCAGAGGATATATTAGGATTTACAGCAAAGAACGATAATCTTTATAAACGTAAATATCCTGACCGAAAGGATATTGATATCCCTCCAATAGGTGTAGAAGGACTGCAGAAAACGTTTGATGAATTCCTCCTTCCTGACGGGGCCTCAAAGCTGGTGTATCATGTTGATGGGGAAGGACAGCCGCTTTTCGGCAACAAGGTGAAATATGTAGAGCCGGCCAATCCTTTTTACCCCGTCTATATTAAAACAACCATTGATCAAGAGATTCAAATGGGGATTGATGACATATTGAGAAAACGTGGTATGAAAAAAGGAGGGGCAGTGCTTCTGGATATCAAGACTGGGGATATCCTTGCGATGGCATCCCTTCCTGACCGCAGCGAAAAAGATCCTTATAAAAATGGCGGGGCGGTCAATTATATGTTAAAGCAAGAAACCCCGGGTTCTGTTTTTAAAACCGTCATTGCAGCTGCTGCCATTGAAAAAGGCGCGGCAGATGAAAAAGAATTCTTCGAGTGCAGTACTGATTTATACGGGAAGGAAGCATCGAGGGAACTCGGGAAGCTGAATTTCGATGAAAGTTTTTCACAAAGCTGCAACCGCACGTTTGGAGAGACGGCAAAGAAACTGATGGAGCAAGACCCGGACACTATCGAATCATTCGCACAAAAACTAGGGTTGATAGGAGGAGCAGGATGGCAGGGCGATCTATATCATGTGACTGGATTTCACCAATTTGAAGAAGATAAAGGAACCATTTTCATCAATGAGGAAAACAAGAGTGACGCAAATTTCATTGCCCAAACCGGGATTGGCCAAAAGGATGTCAGTGTTACTCCATTGGCGGTTGCCAATATGATGGCAGCGATTGCTAGGGGAGGGGAGAAAAAAATGGCCCGTGCCGTTTCAGAAATTGACTATCAAAATGGGACAGCCATGTTTGAATTCCCCGAAAAGGATCTTGATGGAAGTACCATTTCGCCTTATACAGCAATCAAGCTGCAGAGGCTTTTAAGGCTTGTTGTCACAGGAGAGAATGGGACAGGCAAGTCACTAAATGGGCTTCCATATGATGTGGCAGGAAAATCCGGGACTGCCCAGACCGGAAAAGGGGATTTATATAATAAATGGTTTGCAGGCTATTTCCCTTTTGAAAAGCCAAGATATGCTTTGGCTGTTGTAAATTTGGATGTTGCTGACGGAGAAGGTGGAGTAAATCCGATGTTTGCTGATATTGTCCAATTTCTCTATGAAAAAGATCAACAAACAGGAAATGAGGCACTGCCAAATCAATAGAAAATATGATATATTCCTTCATGTGGATGAAAAGTCATGGTATGATAATGGCAATGAAATGGAGGGACAGATATGCCTAAAGACTATAATTCATTTGGCGGTTCACGCTCTTCCCAAAGAGCCAAGCGCCGCAAAACGAATATTATATTAAATTCATTGATCATCCTAGTGATCATTTTGATTTTGGTGGTAGGAAGCAAAATTTTCTTAGGCGGGAAAGATCCTGTCAAAGAGCAGGGGGCATCTCAGCATGAACCCAAAACGACGGAGCCATCTGGATCTGAATCGGATGACTCCAGTCAGAATAATTCCGAAGATGCAAATAGTGATCAATCAAATACAGATGAATCAGGAGATAAAAATGCTGATTCATCCGATGAAAATAAACAGCAGGACACTCAGGAAGAACAGCCTGCAGCTGATCTGGGCGAAGCAAATGAGGTCCCTGATGACAGCAATGATCCAAACGTAGCCAAGACTTATGAAAATCCGGACTGGAGTCCAGTAGGCACCAGCCAGTCAGGTGATCATGTTTCATCATATGATGAAGGAACCCCCGATTGGAATGAAAAGGTCAAAGCCCTTTCTTATGCAACTGGGATCCCGCAGGACAACATGACCGTTTGGTTCATTGGCAACGGAGGAAGCCCTGATTCTTCTGTCGGGACTGTTGCTTCTAAAGACCAGACCCAAAAATACCGGGTATTCCTTCAGTGGGTGGACGGCGAAGGCTGGAAGCCGACAAAAGTTCAGGAACTCAAATCTCTACAATAATGAACACTTAATAAAAAAAGGATGAATCCAGGTTTTAAATGGATTCATCCTTTTATTAATTTATAGTGGACCACAGCAGAATAATGCTTCTTCCCATCATCCCCAAATTGGACGCTATGGGATACATGATGCACACTCAGCATGATAGCTTTATTCTGCTCGATCTTTTCATTGACCATCTGTTCCAGGCCTTTTAGGCTTGCAGCTTCATAAAACTCCACCTTATCCTCAATCATATCAAAATGAATATTCATATCCTTCACTCCTCTAAGCTACATTTTAGCCTGTCATCCATGAGGTTTTCAAGATACAATTCTGTTGATTGAAATGTGAGATTGTGATAGAGTAAGAACAGTTTTTAATTTAATTCATACTATACAGATAGGAATTATATAAATTAATAGGGAGCGGACCATCTATGGGCAGAGAATTTTTGGAATTATTTCAGGATTGGGCAGATTCTTATGATAATTCAGTTACGGGAAATGATGCTGAATATGCAAAGGTGTTTCAATATTATGATCACATCCTTGAAGCGGTTGCAGAACGCTCAAACGGAACTGTAGTGGAATTTGGAATGGGTACCGGTAATTTGACATTAAAGCTTCTGGACAAGGGGCTGAAAGTGATTGCAATTGAACCTTCAAAAGAGATGAGGGCAATTGGAGAAGAAAAACTTCAGGGCAGGACGAAAATCATCGATGGGGATTTCATTCAATTCGAGGTGGATGAAAATATTGATACGATCGTCAGCACATACGCATTTCACCATCTCACTGATGAAGAAAAACTAGAAGCTTTTTCAATCTATGGCAGGCTATTAAAGATTGATGGTAAAATAGTGTTTGCAGATACGATGTATGAAACAAAAGAGGCTTATCTGGAAGCCATTAAAAAAGCTGAAAGCGACGGATTTCATAATTTGGCCGAAGATCTTAAAAGGGAATACTACACAACTATTCCCGTTTTGACTGATATCGCCCAAAAAACGGGCTTTGAAGTTTCATTTAATCGCTGCAATGATTTCGTTTGGATAATGGAAGCGATAAAAAAATAGAAAGAGGTTTTATTCATGAAAGTAGCAATCATCGGAGCAATGGAAGAAGAAGTTACCCTATTAAGGAACAATATAACAAATCCTGAAGTGGAAACAATTGCAGGATGTGAGTATACAAGCGGCCAGATGGACGGAAAAGATGTGGTGCTCCTTCGTTCAGGTATTGGAAAAGTAAATGCTGCTATGTCAACGGCAGTTCTTTTAGAGCGATTCAAACCGGATGCCATCATCAACACAGGTTCTGCCGGCGGCTTGAATCCTGCCTTAAACGTGGGGGATGTCGTCATTTCTAATGAGGTGCGCCACCATGATGTTGACGTCACTGCATTTGGCTATGAATACGGACAGGTGCCACAGCTGCCTGCAGGGTTTGCAGCGGATGCAAAATTAATGGGTACTGCAGAAGAAGCCGCAAAGGAAACATCCGATGCTCAAGTGGTGATGGGTCTGATCGCAACGGGTGACTCTTTCATGAATGATCCTGTACGTGTTGAATATATCAAAGGAAAGTTTCAAGACCTCCAAGCAGTTGAAATGGAAGCAGCTGCCATAGCTCAAGTAGCACATCAGTTCAACGTTCCATTTGTGGTGATTCGTTCATTATCTGATATCGCAGGAAAAGAATCGGATGTATCATTTGAACAATTCCTGGAAACTGCCGCATTAAACTCTGCGAACCTCGTGATGAAAATGGTATCGGCATTATCTTAATCAACAGCGGCAAAGGAGTAGGGAGAAATATGCAAGTATATCAAAACATACATGAGTTGATTGGCCGTACTCCGATGATGGAGATCAAGCAATTTCCATTACCGGAGGGTGTCAGGCTTTTTGCTAAACTCGAATTTTTTAACCCTGGTGGAAGCATCAAGGATCGATTGGGGAAAGAGCTTCTTCAGGAAGCAATCTCAAATGGAAAGATTTCTAAAAACGGAACGATTATTGAACCGACTGCAGGCAATACGGGGATAGGTCTTGCATTAGCAGCTGTGAACAGCGGCATCCAAGTGATTTTCTGTGTGCCCGAAAAATTCAGTATAGAGAAACAGGAGCTTATGAAGGCGCTTGGCGCAAAAATAGTCCATACACCGACTGAAGAGGGGATGAAAGGAGCAATCGCCAAAGCGCAGGAGCTTCTTGAACAAATCCCTGATTCCTACTGTCCTCAGCAGTTTGGCAATCCAGCCAATCCGGAGACGTATTATAAGACCCTTGGGCCTGAGATCTGGGAGCAGCTGGACGGACAGGTTCACTTTTTTGTGGCTGGTGCCGGAACAGGTGGTACATTTATGGGAACAGCTAATTACTTGAAGGACCAGGACAAGAAAATCAAGACTGTCATTGTTGAACCGGAAGGATCGATTTTGAATGGCGGTGAATCAGGCCCCCATAAGACAGAAGGGATCGGAATGGAATTTCTTCCGCAATATATGAATACAGCCTACTTTGATGCAATTCATACCATCTCAGATGAAGATGCGTTCAGAAGAGTGAAGGAGCTGGCATCGCTTGAAGGCTTATTGGTCGGAAGCTCATCTGGAGCAGCACTTCATGCAGCTCTTCTTGAAGCGGAAAAGGCAGCACCGGGAACAAATATTGTCACGATATTCCCCGATTCAAGCGAACGATACTTAAGCAAAAAAATCTATGAAGGCGGGATATAATATGCGCAAAAAAACACAACTAATCCACGGCGGGATTTCTAATGATCCTCAGACAGGCGCCGTGTCTTTTCCAATCTATCAAGTCAGCACCTATAAGCAAGATGGTGTAGGGAATTTTAAAGGCTATGAATATTCCAGGACAGGAAATCCAACACGCAACGCATTGGAAGAATTGATCAAGGATCTTGAGGGCGGCAAAGCCGGATTTGCATTTGGCTCTGGTATGGCTGCGATCACAGCGGTCATGATGCTGTTCAACAGCGGCGACCATATCATTATGACGGACGATGTATACGGCGGAACATACCGGGTCATGTCCAAGGTGTTGAATCGAGTGGGCATTTCATCTACATTTGTTGATACAAGCGATCCGGCCAACATTGAAAAAGAAATCCGCTCCAATACGAAAGCCGTTTATATTGAAACACCGACAAATCCATTATTGAAAGTTACAGATGTAGAGGCAGCTGCGAAAATAGCAAAGGCTCATAACTTATTGACAATCGTCGATAATACATTCAGCACTCCATACTGGCAAAATCCAATCGATAATGGAGCTGATATTGTCCTGCACAGTGCGACTAAATACCTTGGCGGCCACAGCGATGTCGTTGCGGGTCTAGTGGTAGTGAATAGCGAACAATTGGCGCAGGATCTTCATTTCGTCCAAAACTCCACTGGAGGTGTTCTTGGACCTCAAGATTCATGGTTATTGATCAGAGGAATTAAAACTCTCGGAGTCCGAATGGAAGAACATGAAGCCAATACAGCACAGATCATTGAATTTCTTAAAGATCACCCGGCAGTTGAAAAGATTTATTATCCAGGCCTGCCGACTCATCCGAACCATGAGATTGCCAAGAAGCAGGGAAGAGGTTTCGGCGGCATGATCTCCTTTGATGTAGGCAGCCAGGACAACGCTGATAAATTGTTGAGCAAGACTAAATACTTCACTTTGGCAGAAAGCCTCGGTGCTGTAGAAAGTCTGATTTCAGTCCCGGCAAGGATGACACACGCATCCATTCCAGCAGAACGACGTGCAGAGTTAGGGATTACAGATGGATTAGTCCGCATTTCCGTAGGGCTTGAAGATGTGGAAGATCTGATCGAAGACTTGAAGCAGGCTCTTGAAAAATAAAATGAAATGAGAAGAAGCGGGGATGTTCCTGCTTCTTTTTTGATTTGCGATACGAAACCATTTTCCAATTAGTTCCCAGTTATTGCATCCTCTATTCTTCTGCAGATATGTTACAGTAGAAGAGTAGTAAAAAGCATCGGATGAGGTGATGACTTTGAAAAACGTATTTAATAAAATGATGGACTATAAAAGATTTGCATTTATCTTAATGGCACTCAGTGCTTTTTTATATATCGGTGTAGTGATTCCTGCTGCCGGCAAAACACTTCATAAAGAATATGCGTTAATGGCCGGTACATTGGCATCCACTGCATTCGCTGCATACTTTTTCTTTCAATCTATCAAACTTCGAAAAATCCTCAATGAGTCAGAAGAAGGACAGGATTTTCTGAGCAAAAAATAAAGCTTATTTCAACCATGTTGATATCAATTAGATCAGCATGGTTTTTATTTTTTATAAAAAAAGGAAAAAAAGGGTTTACAAACCATAACTAATTGGATATACTTACCATTGTGATTGGAAACTAACAAGGAGGTCGAATGATATGTTGGTAAGAAAATTAAATGCTGCAAAACTAAATAATACATTATGTTCGGCCGCTGAAGGATTCAGTCCGCGTTAATTTAGAATTTAATTAAACGTGCATTTCCAGACCGCAGGACGAATTTGAATTCCTGCGGTCTTTTTGTGTCTATCACAAGGGGACTCTATCCTCTTGTGTTTTTTTATGGATTTGCACTTATTTTAAGCAGAAGCGAGGTGATAAAAATGACTTTGAACATCCTATTTATGACAGTAACAATTAAAAAACGCCAAAAATCATTGGAAGAAGCTGTTCGTGATGAAACTGTAGCTCAATTATATGAAACGAACCGCGATAAACATCAAACGTTAATCAATCCGTATATGCTGTAATCGTATGAATTACAAACGAAAAGAAAGGGGTTATGATGATGATTATACAGGTAAAACGTCTGAATGCTATTTATGTGGAGAAGGATGGAGCATAACGAAGGTGACAGGATCAATGCCTGTCACACTTATACTAATGAAAAGAGAACCGAAGTCATATTGTTTCGGCTCTCTTTTCATTTAATGGAATATAGTTTGCTTTTCTGGTTAAATACAGTAAGAAATCATTCTCCCTCAATGAATGCTTCAATTTCTTTTATCTTGTCCCCGTCCGCCTGGTATGAAAATCCATATTTCGGTTTCTTCCAACCGTTGATTGCTGCGTCAAGATCATACGTTAATTCTTTCATATATTCGATTGCTTTTATTTCACGATCGGAAGCGTCCCTACGATATTTAATCACGACATTGATATCCTTATGGTCGGCTTTTTTCGGGATATCCTTCATTCGCTTGTCTTGTTCGTTGATAATGATATCCGCAAGGCTTCGCATGTTATCGAAATCTTTGTTGAGCGCAACGCCTTTCACTTTCATGATATCAAGCCCGTTTCGTGTTGCGTATGCCCTCGAAACATAATAGTAATATTTATCTTTCGTTATCTTCATCTCTTTCATATCGTCCGTGGCTTCTTTCGCATATGCCGCCGAATTATCCGCAACAAAACCTTCAACGCTTGTGTTAAAATCATATTTCATTGACAGGTCAAGTTTCGTGACGTTTTTCCAATCCTTATCGTTAACGATCTTTGGGGGTTGGGGCGCTTTCACTTCGACATTCTTCGGTACCGTTTTCATATTGATATCCTTTGCATATGCAACGCCCGTGAATAAAAGTCCGCCAACAATTAATGTTCCAATTAATTTCGATTTCATCTTGTACCCTCCAAATATTTGAAGCTATGTACAATCGTAACAAAGTTTATTTATCAAATAAACCAATTTATGTAATTTTCTCCAATAGTGATTGGTATGACTATTAATTACTTTCACGATTAATTATTCAGGAGTGAGTCTTTGAGTACTTTAAAATTTGATGTGATTCCCTAATAAAAAACCGAAGCTAAAATGGCTTCGGTCTCATTTAAAGTAGTTTATTCTGTTTGATTCCGGTTCTTCTTTTCTTTTTCCGCCCGATAGAATTCATGGAACATTTTCATAAGCGCTCTCTTTTCAATCCTCGATACATAGCTTCTGGAGATTCCGAGTTCTTTTGCAATTTCCCGCTGCGTCTTTTCTTTCTTTAAATCCAGACCGAATCTGCCGATGATGACTTCTTTTTCACGATCATCCAGTACGCTGATATATTCTTTGACCTTTTCCAATTCCATACTGAGCTGGATTGTATCAATGACATCTTCGGATTCGGATTTTAGAACATCAATGAGGGAAATTTCGTTGCCTTCTTTATCTTGGCCGATGGGGTCGTGGAGGGAGACGTCTTTCTTCGTTTTCTTCAAAGCCCGCAGATGCATCAGGATCTCGTTTTCGATACATCGTGCAGCATAGGTGGCAAGCTTTGTTCCTTTTCCTTCTGAATAGCTTTCGATCGCTTTGATCAGTCCGATGGTGCCGATGGAAATCAGGTCTTCCGCATCTTCACCTGTATTTTCGAACTTTTTGAGGTTGTGAGTATGAAGCAATGTCATTGAGTGGACCTTTTACGGTAATAGCCACTTGTTCGCCTTTAGCGTCAATCTGTATTTCTTCAATGAGTAGCTCCATTAATTCTCTCCTGTTTTCAAAAGTCATTTCATTATCTTCAAACATTAAATTAATATTATCGAGTATTAGTTTTATTTGTTCATCAGATATGGTGTTGATCTCTTGTTGTTCTATCTTGCGCTTTAGTGCATTGATTTCATCTGTAATACCAGTAATTTCAGCGTTTATTCTCTTCATGTCTTTTAGCATTTCTTCTTCAGTGATGACTTGCGCCACCACATACATGCGCTTAATCCGGTCTCGCTCGTCTGTTTTCTTTTTAAGCTGTTTTTCGAGCTCGTTGACTTGTTCGTCTAGTGTGTCATCTTTTTCTGTTAGACGGGCTTTGATGGCTTCACGGAACATCTCCGGATTGCTGAGTGAAGATTGAATTAGATTCATGATGTAATCATCCAATAGTTCGACACGAATACTCCTACAATCGCATTTTGTTATGCCATCGCCATAGCGTTTGGGATTAAGGTTAGGGCAGCGATAAACACCGTATTTCTTTTTCTCACCGGTCTTTTTATCTTCTCGTCCGTTATAAGTCGTACACTCCCAAATGCGTCCGCAATGCTTGCAGCGAATCATGCCTTTAAAAAGGTAATTGAATTTAACATTACCGCGCTTTTTGATGTTTTTCTCTTTTTGCTTTTGAGCAAGTTGGAATGTCTTTTCATCTACAATAGGAGGGACATCAACACGAATCCACTCACTTTCATCGCGGATGGTATAGGTTTTCTTCTGTTTACCGGACCCTGTGCGTTCACCCCAAACCTTTTTTGTTTCTCGTTTATTATAAACGTAATTACCGATATAAATTTCTGAGGTTAAAATTCTTCTGATTGATGTTGCCCCAAAATTTTTACTTTCAGCACGTTTTGGTACAGCACCTGCGGCGAATAGCTTATCTCCAATCTCACGAAGCGTATAACCTTCCAAGTACCATGTGTATATTTTATTGACAAAAATGGCTTCAGGCTCATTTATGACAAGCTCACCATCACGATAATCATAACCGTACGGTGCCGTTCGCATCGGCATAATCTTTTTATCTTTTTCAACGGCACGGAGGCGTCCTCTTATGGTTCTTTTCCGGATTTGTGCTAACTCGTACTGAGCGAATACTGAACGCATGTTAAAGAACATTTGACCTTCCGGGGTGTTTTGGTATTCCGTATCAATAAAAATGATTTCTACACCTTGTCTGTCCCATTCTTTACACACGATAAGCTTATCTGTGAGATCACGAGTCAAACGATCCGGATCCGTTATAATGACTTTATGGATGATTCCGTTTGCTGTATCATCACGAAGCTGGTTCATTTGCGGACGATCAATGTCCTCACCACTTCGACCTTCTTCGCGGTACACTTTCACTTGTTTAGGGGAGTAACCTAACTCTTTTGCACGCTTCATACACAGGTCTTCTTGCGTTTCCAAACTGTAGCCCTCTTCAGCTTGTGAGATGGTGCTTACCCTAAGATAAATGCCAATCATGGTGTCAACTCCTTCCTCTATTGCTATGTATATTCATTCTTACCATGATTCATTAAAAGTATAGATTTTTTGAACGGAACAAAATAGGGAGGGGAATTATTTACCAAAAGACAGTGAGTGACATGTTATTTGTAAGGGCAAACGGATAAATTGTATAAAAGTGGCGGCGTAGGTCGAACATTGAAATATAAAGGTTTAAAAACACTAAAAAGAAGGGTAATAAAAATTAAAAATAAATAGTAACTTTAGATAAAAACCTTTTTATATGGAGGTAGACATGTCTAATTCTATTAAAAAATTGGAAAAAATTAATACCGACTCAACCGTTGAAAACAAGCGGAAGAAAAAACTAAAGAACGGTGAAACTGTTTATTTTGCAACATTAAAGAGAAATAAACCTGCTGCATTTGGAAAATAATCTCCTATTCTTCTCTATTGATAACTTGTCTAAATATTGGTAAAATTACCTAGATAAGTTTACAGAGTTGAGAGGGGATTTTTTTTGGGGAAAAAGAAATTGGGATACGGGGGAAGTATATTATTTTTTCTTATATTAATCGGTACAAAATTTCTTGATAACAAACTAGGGGATTTGTTTGATTCACTACATAAGGTAATGGCAAAACCATTTGCAGTTTCGATATTACAATATAACGAAAAAATGTCAGTTTGGCTATCGGTGGGACAATTTTTTTTACTGCTAACGATATATGGTTTGATTGTGTTGGGTATTGTTTTTCTAATCAATATTACATTTGCCAAAAAGAAAACGGGATTCGAAAACTACGAGGATACTGAGGAGAATTTAGGAGAAGCTTTGGTTGCTATTGCAAATGGAGAAGGTCAAAATGTAATAGATGAAAAAGTTACTTCCTATATGACAGAAATAGAAATGGAAATTAAAAAGATTTTTAATGTAAGGAAGAAACAATTAGATTTTATTTGGTATTTCCCCAAGGAATTAAGCGAGGACGCTATAGATTCCGAAGAAGAATATGACTTTGAACTAGTCTACTTAAAAAAGCCTAAGGATTTAGATAACGCCCAGGCATTAATCAATTCTTCCTTAGATGTTGAAGCGGTACGTATCAAAGAGGAAAATGTTAAAGGAAGATGGGAAACAAAAGACGCTAAATTTGAGCAGTTTATAACTGTTAGAAATTATGGATCTCCAAGTCTGGGCTTAGGTGTCTTTATTTATAAAGAAAATGTTCTAAACGAAGAGAACGAGCAGGAATTTATACAATTCACAACGAACTTATTATTATTAGGATTTCATGAACAATTTGTAAAATCTATTGCGAAAAAAGTAAAAAGAGCAGTTTAAGGAGGAGAAAAGATGGGTAAAGCTATTGGAAGTACATCAAAAAAGCTCGGTTCCTCTACACTAAAAAGAAGTCAAAAAGCGGCAGCTGGAGTTTATAATAAAGGGATTAAATCAATGAGCAGCAGTAAAAAATCGAGCACATCAAAACGTGTGAAGGTCTCATCATAAACAAATCAAAAAGGGATTGAGCATTTTATTGCTCAACCCTTTTTTACTGTAAAGAAACTTATAAGTTCACCCATCGATTGAAACATCCTTGGTGTTCCGGAACTTGTTCTAGTAAAGAGAAAGAACAAGTTATCGGCTAGAATGACTTTCAAGTAATATATCTCACCTAGGTAGTCAAACCGATAAAGGAACTTATGGATTTGAACACTTTTACCTCCGTTTCGATTAATATATTCATTTAATAAATGCATTTGTACATTAAATAGATTGACAGAAGGTTTTGTCGTCATAATTTTAGATAATCTTTCCATATAGTCATTATGGACGAAATATTGAAAATTAAGTCCGAGATGCCCCGTTTTGCAGAAAGAGTGAACATTTCGATTAACGTAATAAGAAATAAATAGTTATTTTTTTTAAAAAGGGCGCGAGAATTCTCCCTCCAATAAAATTAATATAAAAGGGAGGTTATTATGAAAAAAATATACGTGCTCATTATTATGACAGTTCTATTGTGTGGTTGTTCAATTATCAATAAAGATCAATATGTTCAGTATGAAATAAAAAATTTATCAGATAGAAAAACCACTTATAATAAGGATGTTTTTATCTATACAGAATTTTTATCAACAGAACATTTTATTGATTCTAAAGACAGTACATACAATAAAGATACATATATACGGAGAGATCCTTATCGATACGCTATAACTATCCACGGGGAATTTGAGGTAGTTGTTAACGTAACCTCAACAGTCTATATAGACAACGAGATTGTGAATGAATTAAAATTTGATAAAATAAAACGCTCTGAAAGTTCTATTTTTTCATTAGGGATTTTCGAATTAGATAAAGACCCAGAAAAAATAAAAGAAATAAAAATAGTTACAAAATTCATTGGAATAAAAAACGGCAAAGAGGAGCCATATGAAATAGAAGAGTTTTTTGAAGTTGAAAAAACTATTAAAAAAGGAAACAGATTCTTAGATAGACTAAACTCTGTA
Source organism: Falsibacillus pallidus (assembly GCF_003350505.1). Taxonomy (NCBI): domain Bacteria; kingdom Bacillati; phylum Bacillota; class Bacilli; order Caryophanales; family Bacillaceae; genus Falsibacillus; species Falsibacillus pallidus. Next base: position 118,976 of record NZ_QQAY01000003.1, on the reverse strand, counting down.
TAAAAATCAAATAGCATTTTAAGGCAACAAAAAACTGAACAAAATTGTTCAGTTTTTTGTTTCTATACGATCAAATCCTTTAATCTAGGAGCAATGTTTTGTTGATAAATATCTTTAAATAATTTTCGCTTTATATCGATGCCTTTACATATGTAGGGTCTTTTACTCTGAATTTTTAACTCACCACTATGGCACCACCGACGAACTGTAACGAGTGACTTTTTCGAAAATTTTTTGACATCCTCAGCATTATAATCAAATTCGTCGAATATCTCCTCGAATGATTCGGGGAGATATTCTTTTGGATCTATTTTTAACTCTTCAGACAGTTTCATAAAATCATCATAAGACATCAAAATTATCCAACCTCCAAAATTGACTCTCTTTCTAGTTGTAATTTTTTCAACTTGGTTTGAAGTTCTTTGTAAGATTGAACACGTTTTTCCGGAGTAATCCCATTTTCTTCACAATATTTAATATCAGTTAATTTCTTTGCTTCTGATTGTAAAGATGAAATAATCTCGTCGTAATTGTCTAATTGTGCTTTTTCAGCAGAAGATAAAATTGGTTTAATGTCAGCATTTTCTAGAATCTTTTGATTTTTCGCTGGTCGATTAAGCATTTTATTCTCCCACTCTTCTAATTCATCTAAACCCCAAGGGAAATCATAGGCATGTTTTAATACACCTGCATAAATCTCTAGCTCAGTTTTAGCTGTATAGTGTTTTTCATTAATAGTTACAGGTTTGTGGCGGCAATGCCACATCGCAACCATTTGTTTTTGATCGTTTAACACAGGGTCATCGTGAATAATTGTTTCTTTTACAATAATATTGTTTCCAGTATGCCTCATATCGTAGGAACTAAAGTGTTTGATTTCATGAGGAGACAAATAATCTGCAAAGCATCCTTTATATTTCCTCAGCCAGCCATATAAGGTGTTTGAAACAGAATAAGGTTCATCAGGTTTATATTCGTCCGGTCTAAATAAAAATCCTTGCCCAATCGACTGAGGAGTTTTTTTGTAAAGCCATAATAGATAACGATTTATCAGTTTTACAGCTTTTTCCGGAATTAAAGTACCATAATCTGGAGATGGACTTAGCTGTTTTTTGCTAATATCTTTAGTTATCCAAATGGCGCCGAATTTCGCACCTTCAATTTCTTTTAATTTCATCAAACCAGTGCTTTTATCGATATCAAGGTGTTTTTCAATTCTCATCTGTCTTAATTCGTTAGGTCGAATAACACCAAAGAACGAGATCATGATCATTGCAGCAAATTTTAAAGGTTTAGGGAAAATGCCGTTTTTATTTTCCATTAATGTTTTATATATCCCTATCATTTGATTTCTTTTTAAGAAAAGAGACGTTTGAGTATTAACAATTTTTTTGGTGCCGTTAGGAGGGAGATAAGTGTTTATTGCATTGAAAATATGGTCCTCCCATTTTTCTAACTGCCGCCATCCTTTATAATCATCAACACTTGTTTCAAATTCTTTCTCTTCCAGTTCTAAGCGTTTCTTATACAGAAGGAAAATGATGAATGCTCTGATGTGGTTTCGAACATCGGAACGAGTCGACGGCATTAAACCATGAGAAATAACCTTAATATCTTGAGATATTATATTTTTTAAATCTAATACTTCTGGATCGAATTTCTCCATTTCTTCTTGTGTCGGTTCAATAATTTTTCTGTTTCTCTCATCGTATGAAATATTGATGCCACACCTTGCACAAATCATTTTGAAAAAGAAGCGAGTGAGAGATTTCCGATGAACTTCAGCTGCTGATTCAGTTATAAATTGATTGACAAATTCTGTTCTTCTATAGGAGATATCATATTCTGAACGATGATTTAAATACTCATCGATTAAATTTTGTTGTTGTTTAGTTAAAAAATCGTAATAAGGTGTTTTCTTGTTCCCCATCGATTTATCACGAAAATCGTTATAATTATTAATTATCCATTGTTTGTTCCATAGGGAATTTGTCAGTCGAGCAGGATTTAAAGTGCCGTTAGCACTGTAATATTTCAAAACAAAACCTGTTTCCTTTTCAATTTCAGAAATAGAAGCATAATTTTGTTTAATTTCTTCAACATGTTTTTTTAATTGATTAAAAATAACATAGTTTTTTACTCCACCATTCGTTCCTTTTAGAGGAGGCGCGATGTCTTTTCCAACTTTAAAAAAAGAGTTTTTGTAAGGTGACTTATTCATTAAAACTTCAGATAATTCTCCGACTGAAAAAACGCCCAGCTCCCTCAAGGCTTTATCAATGGTAGTAAGTTCTCCATATTTTTCTTGTAGTTTTTCAAACGACAAACCATACTTATCGGCTAGCAATTTAGCTTCATATCTTAATTTAACAATGGCATCGTTTCCGAGACCCAACTTTTCTTTAAGAGTTTTTGTTGGTGTAGACAATAATTCACCGATCGAAAGTATACCGAAATTAAGAAGTAAATCTATAGTTTGTTTCGAAATGTTCAACTCATCCACAGATATTTCAAGTAATGATCGTACTTTTTTCATTTTCAACCTCCTTTGCATAGTATTTGCTCATAACGATCATTTTATACCATTTTTAACTACAACTAAGTGCGAAAGCATACAAAGAAGAGGAGTAAAATGAGCGTTATGAGCGTTTGTATTCAAAAAAAATAATAAGGGCTAATTGTCTAAAAACAACTGTATACCTTATTATTCTTTGTTTCAACAGGTGTTTTATACCAATAAAAAAGCTTAAACCTATTTTATGGTTTAAGCTTTTTTATTGGTGAGATATTCCACCAGTTCATTTGTCAATGCTTTTAATTGTTCGACATGGCTTTTTATTCTTTTTTGTTCTGCCAGAGATGCTATTACAAAATCAAACTGACTATTTATCTTTTTACGTGTTTTTTTAGGATTTAATACAATTGATTTTCCTGTATTGTATAAGTCAATGTTTGTCTGCAATGTAATTAAGGTTCCACTCTCTCCACACCCACACATCCATTTACCATCGAAAGTGTTCATCGTAGCTTCTTTTTGACAAAAAGGACAAGGAAATAGAATGAGAGGTTTTTCATAGTAATAGCTGATTTTATTTGTTTTAAAAAAAGAAAGGCAAGTATAGCTTTTACTCAACTGCTTAAAGCTTCCCTTACTGATTTTGTTCGTTTAACAGATCTGAAAACAAATTCCTTCAAGCTTCTTCCGGAAATAGCATATTTTCTATTATACTGATAGGAATCGATTTTTCCCTCTCGGCACATTCTTCTAACGCTGATCGAACTAAGTCCAATTAAAACAGCAACTTCGTTTGGAGTTAGCATTTCATCGTCGTCGATGTTTGCGAATTTGGGCTCTAGCTTAGGCGCTAAACCCAATTCTTTTTCAAGTAGGTAATCAAAAGGCATATAAGCACCTCCATAAAAATTTGATATTGTAATAATCATTATGATCAGAATTTTGGTATTTTATACCAATTTCAGAATAAAAGGGATAAAGGAACAAGCTACATAAAATTAGGATTTATTAAAGTGGTTAGTGTTAATGAAGATAATACAAAAAAAATAAGCGCCAATCATTAGGCGCTTAATTTGATTTAGTTAAGCAGGAATATGATATAACATGACAGCTAACTTAACTTCTCTATTTTTATCCCCATTAATATGGAATCTGTAATTAATCCAGGATTCGTTAGTTTCACTTACAAAGTCTAAAAAATTAGGATGGTCCGCTGTTTCTTTTTTCACCGTATCCAGTACAGGGCTAAAACTTTTAGTTCTTACAAACATAATTACTGCTGCTTTGGAATCTCTCCATGTCAAGTAATCCAATAATTGGCTTATGGTGTCGAGATAACCCTTTTTTCCTTTCCAAAACTTACATTCGCCTATAAATACATTGCTGTTTTCGTGCCTTAATAAAATATCTGTTTTTCCTCTTTTATTAAATGTTTCTCCTGTTGCCGAACCTTCGAAACGAGCTTCTAAATTCATCAAGATATGATCTCTTAAATCTTCTTCACCTTTTCCGGAGTAGGTTGATGGCATTCTTTCAAACATAACACCAACATCATGAATAACACTTAATATCTCATTATAAACTTTCATATCTATTGATGGATCTGGTTTATAACCATTTTCAGTAACGATAGGTTTTGCAGAAATCTTTTGACGAACTTTCGGGACAGGAACAGCAAAAGTTTTTGGAGTATCTGCTGATTTACGGATTGGTACAGATAGACTCCCGACTAAGTTTTTCCTCGAAAGAATTTGTTCTTTTCTTTTTTGGAACACAGCCTGAATTTTTCCTTCAAGGGCTTGATTGAATTGGTCAATATCCTTCTGGAGATAACCAATCTGTTGTTGAATACGATTAAGAAATGATTGATACTCTCTTTCCACAGATTCTGCAGTATCAGAAAAAACGATTACACTAAAAAGTATTTCATTCTCCGTTATCGGAACACTTTGAGACCACATTATGTATTGGCTCGGTCTTATTTTTAAAAATCCTCTATCACCTGAATATGGTATATGAAAAGTAATTACCGGACGAGGATAGGATTTACTAGTAGTAACGTAAAAACTATTAGGAAATCTATCAGACGATATTAATTCCTCTTTTTCAGTAGCATAAATCTGGTCAGTTAATAAAGTAACTGGATTCATTTGATACACTCCCAACAAATGGGCAATATAATCTGACTCGTTTGTGTTAAGGATGTAATTATCATTTTCCCGGTCGATGGTTTGTTTAATACTTTCTTCTTTCTCTCTTGAAAAAGAAAAGAAGTCTTTTTCTGAAAATAACTTTATATTTGTTCTACCATACAATTTAATAGCCTCCCAATATTATTCAATAATTATATTATACTGAATTTTTTACTTTTTTTTCTAGATGTACCGGTTCATATTTAATAAACTTCGGGAGAATTGAAATTTATAACTAGGATTCATTTTCCTTAAAGGTCTAAAAAATAAAATACGAAACATAACGATAGCATCCGAAAAACGACCGTTTAATTGACAAATTTTCAGACAATGTATAACGGTTGTTTTTTCTTGTTATACTGAATAAAAACTGTTCGAAAAAGGGTACGAAAAGTCTTTTGTTCGAAAAAGATTAAAGCCACCTTTTTTCGTACAATCAATAAGAGGAAGAAATGAAGCTAGGTTACGCACGTGTGTCAACTGATGATCAGGACATGCTCATGCAAATAGAAGCGCTTAAAGCAGCCGGGGTTAAAGAAGAAAACATTTATAAAGAACACTTATCCGGAATGAAGAAGGATAGACCGGAATTGAATAAACTACTTGATTATGCTCGTGAGGGTGATGAAATCGTTGTATTTAAGCTCGATCGAATCAGCCGTAGCTTAAAGCATCTAGAAGAGCTCGTTGAAGAGTTTGAAAAGCGAGGAATTGAATTCATCTCCCTTCATGAAAAAATTGATACAAACAGTGCTTCGGGTAAATTATTTTTTCGTATGATGGGAGCAATCGCTGAATTTGAGCGAGATATCATATCTGAACGTACAAAAGAGCAACTTGCAGCTAAGAAGAAAAACGGTGTTAAACTTGGGCGTCCAACTGTCGATACTGAAAAATTAGAAATGGCATTTGCATTATATGAATCAAAACGCTTTTCGGTTGCTGAAATTACAAAGAAAACTGGCGTTAGCCGAACCACACTTTATGATTATTTAAGAAATCGTCCTGTAAGTTAGGACGATTTTATTTGTTTACTTGTTGAATTTTAGCGTTTTATTAGCAATTTGTTCGAAAAATGTAATGAAACGTTCTTGTTGTTATTGTAAAATTGATAAAAGGAAAAAACTGATAAAAAAGAAATTATATCAAAATTTGCTTAAATTGGGGTGTCGAATATAATGGAAATCTTAAAAAATAACGAATTTGTTAATTTCATATGGAAAAATGCTGAAATATTACGTGGTCCATACAAAAAAGAAGAATATCGAGATGTTATATTACCATTGAGTGTACTACGTCGTTTCGACTCATTACTGGAACCGACAAAGAAAGAAGTATTAGAAAAAGCAAAGTCAATAAAGCATGATGCAATATTAAATAGAATAACTGGATACGATTTCAATAATACGAGTCCTTTTGATTTTCAGACTTTATTGAAAGATCCTGATAACATAGCTGCTAATTTACGTAATTACATACAAGGTTATTCAACAAATGTACGCGTAATTTTTGAAAGGTTTGATTTTGAAGATGAAATAAAAAAAATGGATGAGCATAACTTGCTATACAGTGTTATTCAATTATTCGCAAGTATGGACCTGAGTGTTGAAAAAGTGTCCAATATACAAATGGGTTACATATTTGAAGAACTAATTCGACGTTTCTCTGAAAATGCTGAAGCTGGTGACCATTATACTCCTCGTGAGGTTATTAAATTAATGGTAAATCTACTTTTGAATGAAGATCAGTCCGAGTTGATGAAAGAGGGGAAAATAGTTCAAATAGGAGATTTTGCATGTGGAACAGGTGGTATGTTATCTGAAGCAACTGAGTACATCAAGGAATTAAATCCAAATACACAAGTAGAAGTTTTCGGACAGGAAATAAACCCAAAATCATATGCAATTGCTTGTGCAGATTTACTAATTAAGGGTCAAAACGCAGGACAGATTGCTTTTGGAAACTCGCTAACTGAAGAAACTGACGGTCACAAAGGTTTACAGGTTCGTTACTCGTTAATGAATCCCCCATTTGGAGTAGATTGGAAGCATTACAGTTCTTCAATTTTAGAAGAACATGAGGAAAAAGGGGAATCAGGAAGATATGGAGCTGGTATTCCTAGGACATCAGATGGATCCCTTTTATTCTTACAGCACATGGTTTCAAAAATGAAAAAAGATGAACTTGGAAGTAGAATGGCAATCATCTTTAATGGTTCCCCTTTGTTTACTGGTGATGCTGGGAGCGGTGAAAGTGAGGTTCGCCGTTGGTTAATCGAAAATGATTTATTAGAAGCTATAGTCGCATTACCTGACCAATTATTCTATAACACAGGAATTCCAACGTATATCTGGATATTATCTAATAGAAAAAACGGTGATTTAAAAAAAGGGGCAGTTCGTAAAGGCAAGATACAACTTCTCGATGCGAGTAATTATTTTACTAGAATGAGAAAAAACATGGGTAACAAACGAAACGAAATCACACAAAGTCAGATAGATGAAATTACTAGAATTTATGGAGAGTTTAAAGAAAATGAATATTGTAAGATATTTGATTTAGATGATTTTGGTTTCAAAAAAATAACAGTAGAACGACCGTTAAAACTGAACTTTAGGATATCAGAAGAGCGTATCAAAAATCTATATACTGAAGCTGCCTTTTCTAAGCTTTTCAATGAGGAAACCTATTTAGAGCTAAAAACAAAAAAAGAAAAAAAAGCTAGCGATCTTAAGAAAATTAAAGCCCTTGAAGAAGGGAAAAGTTTACAAGATAGTATAGTTGCACAATTAACTGAAAATACCTCGAGCGCTATTTATTTTAACAGGGAAGAGTTTTTAAATGTGTTAAAGCCTCTGCTATCAAATATACCAGAAGTAAAAGGGTCGCTCCTAAAAGCGATTTATATGGGGTTAAGCGAAAGAGATGAAAATGCTGAAGAGTGTAGAGATAAAAAAGGCAATGTTGAGTCCGATCCATCGTTAAGGGATACAGAAAGTGTACCTTTAAAGCAAGATATATATAAATATTTTGAACAAGAAGTATTGCCACATGTATCAGATGCATGGATAGATGAAAGCAAAACAAAAGTTGGTTACGAGATACCATTTACTAGAATCTTCTACAAATATCAACCTTTACCTTCATCAGTAGAAATTAAAAAAGATATGCGTAAAATGGAACAAGAAATCCTATTATTAATGGAGGGGTTATTGAATGAATAAGTATCCTTCCTATATTGATTCAGGAAAAGAGTGGTTAAGGGAAATCCCGAGTCACTGGGGTTTATCCAAAGTTAAATACATAGGAGATTATATTAACGGTTATGCCTTTAAGCCAACGGAATGGTCTGATACTGGGCTTAAAATCATCAGAATTCAAAACCTTACTGATAGAAATGCAAATTTTAATTATTATTCGGGAAGAAAAATTAGCGATAAATATTTGATAAAAAAGGGAGATATATTACTATCTTGGTCTGCTAGCTTAGGTGTGCACTTTTGGATGCAAGAAGAAGCGTTATTAAATCAACATATTTTTAAAGTAATACCAAATGAAAAGTTGGTTGAGAAAAACTTTTATTATTGGTTAGCAAAATGTTTTATTAACGAAATGGAGAAAGATACGCACGGATCAACAATGACACATCTTACTAAAGATAAGTTTGGTTCCTTTGAAGTACCTCTTCCTCCGCTTTCTGAACAAAGTCAAATTGCTGATTTTCTTAAAGACCAAATAGAAAAAATAGATAATATTATTTTAAAGCAGCAACAGGTTATTGAAAGAATGAAGGAATATCGAATTTCTTTGATTACGGAAATTATAACAAAAGGACTCCAAAGAAATGTCCCGATGAAAAAGAGTAATGTACCGTGGATAGGTGACATTCCAGAGCATTGGGAAATTAAGAAATTTAAGCATAAATTCTATATTAAAAAGGAAATCAATCAAGAAAAGGATCCCGTTGTACTATCCCTTACCCAAAAGGGGTTGAAAATAAAAGACTTAACAAGCAATGAAGGTCAACACGCAGACAACTACTCAAAATATCAAAGAGTTGAACTTAAAGATTTTGTTATGAATATGATGGACTTGTTAACAGGATGGGTTGATAGTTCGCCATATGAAGGAGTAACAAGCCCGGATTATCGGGTATTTGTACAAAAAAATAAAGAAGAATGTCATGATTACTATTTATATTACTTTAAAATATGTTATTTAAGTAAAATTTTCTTTGGTCATGGACAGGGTGTATCAACTTTAGGAAGATGGAGATTACAGACTGATGTGTTTAAGAATTTCCCAATAATGATACCTCCAATACAGGAACAATTTGAGATAGTAAAATATATTGAAGAGAAGACAAGTAACATTGATTCACTTATTGATAAAATTGATGGTTTTATAAGAAATGCAGAAGTATATAAAAAAGCTTTAATTTTTGAAGTTGTTACTGGAAAAATTGATGTTCGGAATTATAAAAAATCAATAATGGAGGTGAAGTAAAAATGATCTTAACACCAGATATATTAAAAGAACGTGCATTTCAAACAGTAGTCAAGGAATACTTGACTACTGTTAATGGATATTTGGAGGGATCTAACCAAGACTACAATCGCCAATATGCATTTGATGAAACACAATTATTCTTATTTTTAGAAGAGACCCAAGAAAAATCGTTATCCAGATTAAAAGAGATTTATAAAGGTCAATATAAACAGAAAATCTTATTTAGGTTAGATAATGAATTAAAAAGACGTGGAATGGTCGATGTACTACGTAATGGTATTAAAGATTACGGCGTGCAACTTGATTTAGCTTATTTTAAACCTCCAACGACTCTAAACAAAGAGTTGTTAGAGCTATACTCAAAAAATCGTCTTTCTGTAACCGAAGAACTCATACATAAAGAAGGCGAAAGAATTGATTTAGTAATATTTTTAAACGGTCTACCCGTACTTGCTTTTGAACTCAAAAATGAATTCACTGGTCAAGATGTTGAAGATGCGAAGCAACAGTGGATGAATGATCGCAGCGGAAAAGATACATTATTCCGTTTTAAACAGCGAGTGATTGCATGCTTTGCGATAGATACGAATGAAGCTTTTATGACAACGAAATTAAATGGGACAAAAACCTTCTTCCTCCCTTTTAATAAAGGGTATAGCGGAGGCAAAGGCAATCCTCCTGTTACAGGAAAGCTTAAAACGCATTATGTTTGGGAAGATGTTCTAACACGTGAAAACTTACTTGAAATTCTTGATAAGTTTGTTTATCTAATTGTAGATGAAGATGAAGATGATAACGGTAAAATTAAAATAAAGGAAACACTCATATTCCCTCGTTATCATCAGAGAGATGCCGTTAAAAAGGTTTTAACACACGCTAAAGCGTTTGGTTCTGGGCAATCCTATCTTATTCAACATAGCGCAGGAAGTGGTAAAACGAACTCTATTTCTTGGTTGTCACACCGTTTGGCAACATTACATAATGATGAAAATGAATCTGTCTTTGAAGGAGTAATAGTTGTTACTGACCGGAAAGTCTTAGATAAACAACTTCAAAAAGCCGTATATCAACTTGAACATAAAGCTGGGATGGTTGCAAAAATTGAAGAAGACTCATCTCAATTAGCAGAATCTTTAAATAAAGGTACGAAAATTATAATTACGACTATTCAAAAGTTCCCATTTATTCTTGATAAACTCGGTACCCTAAAGAATAAAAACTTTGCCATCATTATTGATGAAGCCCACTCTTCAACGAGCGGAAAGAACATGGCAGCACTTACTACCAGCTTGACTTTAGAAGAAGCTCAGAAACAGGATGAAGAAGCAGAAGCAAATCAAACTGATGCTGAAGAAAAAATTCTAGATGAAATTACTCGAGTCGGAAAGCAACCGAATATTAGTTTCTTCGCTTTTACTGCAACGCCAAAGGGCAGCACACTTAAAATGTTCGGGACAGTAGATGATGAAGGCAAGCCACATCCGTTTCATCTTTACAGCATGAAACAAGCGATTCAAGAGGGCTTTATTCTAGACGTTTTAAAAAATTATGTTACTTATGGTACCTATTATCGAGTGGCTAAAAAGATCGAAGATGATCCGGAGTTTGAAAGTGCAAAAGCAACAAAAGCCATTTCTCGTTTTGTAAGCTTGCACCCACATAATATTGAACAGAAAACAGAAATCATTATTGAACATTACCGGAAAATTACGAGTAAAAAACTAAACGGACAAGCTAAAGCGATGGTTGTTACCGCTTCCCGTTTGCACGCTGTTCGTTACAAACTAGCGTTTGATGCCTACATAAAGAAAAAGGGTTATAAGGATATGAAAGCGCTCGTAGCGTTCTCAGGTACTGTGAAAGATAGTGGCGATGAATACACAGAACCTGGTATGAACAAATTTCCGGAAAAGCAATTACCGAAGAAGTTTGATAGTGATGAATATCAAGTATTGCTTGTTGCGGAAAAGTATCAAACCGGGTTTGATCAACCTAAGCTGCATACGATGTTTGTTGATAAAAAACTGACAGGATTAAAAGCTGTTCAAACACTATCACGACTTAATCGCACACATCCTGACAAAGAAGATACATTCATCTTAGATTTTGTAAATGACCCGGATGATATTCGTAAATCGTTTGAACCTTATTATGAAGACACCGTATTAAAAGGTGACGTTGAACCAAACGAGCTTTATAGCATACAACAAGAAATTGATAATTATATGATTCTAATGGATGATGAAGTGGATAAATTCGTTGAAATCATCTATAAAGAAAAGAAAACGAAGCGCGATACGGAGCTCTCGAATAACTACATTGACTCAGCTGTGGATCGCTATAAACGTTTAAGCGATGAAGAACAGCGAGATTTTGTGAGTAAAGCTAAAAAGTTTAATAGCGTCTATATGTTTGTTCTACAAATCACACCATTTAAAGATGTTGAACTGCATAAGTTGTTTGTGTATCTTCGCTATTTATTAAAGAAGATATCAATTAAGGGTAGCCCTCCTGTAAATCTAGAGGATAAAATAGTGCTTGAATATTACTCCTTAAAAAAGAAAAAAGGCGACACGAATATTACACTTGGGGAAGATGAAGAGGATTATTTTGTTGAAATTAATGTTAGTGGCGGAAAAGGCAATGAAGAGCCGCCAACAGATCCTCTTACTGCAATTCTCGAAAGACTGAACTCTAAAAATGGGACCGAATTCGGTGAGCATGAAAAGCTAAACATCCAGCAAATCATTGAAACGGCAAAAGAAGATCAAACCCTCAGAACTCAGGCACAAAACAACTCGCTTGATGACTTTATTCTAGGTTTTCGTAAACGTTTTATGGATTATGTTGTTGAAGGATTTGAAAAGAATCAAGGCTTCTTTGGTAAAATCCTTGAAGACGATTTATTTCGTGATCAACTTGAAGGATATATGGGTGAGCATGTATATGAATTACTCAAGGCATCCGGGTTTGATGAAGTAAATAAAAATCAATAAAAAATAAAAAATAGAAAAACAAGCAAAATGTAGATTTTAAATTTATAATCTGCAAATTTGCTTGTTTTTTTATTTTTATATTAAATCAAAAACGATATAAGCTCGACCATTTATCCATACACCTTCTACATTTGCTTCCATTTGACTTCCTGAATAATATTGAATATAAGTATCTTCGAAAGAAAAGTATTCGTCAAAAGAATCTGATGTCGTCCAAATAGGGTGATCTTTAGGGATTGACGTTTCTTTTCTCAATTTATATGGCGTCCATTCAGAATTCCAAGCATTCTCAATTTTAATTTCTTTTGGTACTAATTTTAATAGAGGAAAAATATCAAAATCAGCTCGGCAAATAGCCAGGATACAAGAATGAGGAGCACATTCTGCTAACCGCCACATTGCGCTTTGCTTGGACAAGTGAAATTTTTCTTCAAGTTCGAACAATAAATGAATAGAAAAGCCGTGTTCATTAATTAATGCTTGGACCTCTTCTTTTGGAGCAGCGAATTCTATTGCACCCATATCACAAAGTCTTTCTTCAACCTTTCTAAATTCTTCATCATCTTCATATAAGTCGTTTAAATCAGAAAAGAATTCATCATCATGACGAAGTAGGTAATGGCAAATTTCGTGAAATAATGTGAAGCGTCTTCTTTGATCAAGTCTTACATTGTCATTTATTAAAATGACTTTTGTTTCTTCATCGAATGCCCCATCAACTTGTTGAAGTTTTCCGTTGTGAATGGTCAAACCCAATCTTTGTGCTACATCTTCAGGTGTTGTGAAACCTATTATATTGAAATCTTTTAATGTATTCTGTACCAGTTGTTCCATACGCTCTCTCAAATTCCGAGGAATATCCATTTACTCATCTCCTGGCAGCATTCTTTTTAAATACAAGTAGATCTCCTTCCATTCCAATGCTGTTTGAGGTTGTTTACCTCTTAATGAAATTCTGTTAAGAGAATAAAGATCTTCATCCGTAATGTGTTTTCCGATATCCGTATCGTCTTTTAATGCAAGTAAACTTTCAGGAATTAACTCTTCATCGTTATTAACTCCGTATCCTTCAACCCCTTCGGTTAAAGAAGAAACAGAAATTTTATAGATGCTGGCAAGTTTGTTAAGTGTTTTCACCGAAGGATTTGTTCTTCCACGTTCAAGATCTGATAAATAAGACACAGAAAGTCCTGTAGCATCTTTTAGTTGTGCAAGTGTTAATCCTGCTGATTTTCTAAGTGATTTTAAACGTTCTCCAAGTTTCATAAGTGATTCCTCCTACGCTCTCAGTGTAACATATTTTATTTTTTACGTTCAAGGCGTAAAAATGTATTGACTTATATTTTTCTACGTTTTATATTTATTTTAGAATAAAAAATTACGGTGACAGCGTAATTTATGAAATGGGCTGATGTTGAAAACGTAAAAACAGATAAAAATTGCTGCTCGTCGGACAAGTCATGTGATTATAAAATTATTAGGGGGAATTTCAAATGAAAATTCAATTACAAGATTTAACCGTATCAATTACTGGAACGTCTCGTTATAACGGAGGCAAATACGATATCGCACGAGTTGAAACATTACTTGTTACAACAGAACCGCTTCCAACTGAATGGTCATGGTATGTTCCAGCCGGAGTTTCCGTTCCACCAGAAGTATTAGCAATGTTTGATGCAACAGGTATTACAATGTTACCGACACTAGCAGAAAATGTGCTAAAAGGTACAGAAGATGTTCTGCAACAAGCTGAAGCAGAAAATCTTGAAGAAGTGAAGATGGATGCAGCGAAGCTATTATTGCGCACAGTGTTAAAGAAATCTACGCTTACTCCAATTCCAGATGCACCGAACACATATCATTTATCCTATGAGCACAAATTGTATCCGGTCAAAGGGAATCCAAAAGCATTTGATTACAAAATTACACTTCCGTTTGATGGGTTGCACTTAAACACAAGTGGTGGACGAGTTCAAGTGACGGTGTTAACTCCAATTGGAGCGCAAATCGATCAAAATGAAACTAAAGGTATTGATGAACAAAAAAGAGAAATTGCTGAACAAGTGGCACATTTGCAAAATAGCAATCGATTTGCCGTAAACTTCGGATACCAAATCGATCCTGACTTTACTATCCGTTATATTTATCAATAAGGGGGAATCAATTGTGGCTAAGAATGGACAACCAGGTAATGGTCGTATTGGAGCAGTAAAAGAACGATCACAGTTTAAAGGACCAAACGGAAATTGGGTTAAAAGAGATGCAGAAACCGGAAGATTTATGGACCAGAAAACAAGTAGCCCAAAGCCTTTTAAAGGCGTACGAAAAGAAAAGTAGGACTTTTAAAAAGCCCTACTCGAATGTTAGTTTTTTGCAGAAACTAACGACATGTAAAATGTAAACTAAAAATATCTTATCAAACAAAACGGTAAGAAACAATACGTTTTGGATGGTAAAATAAATCCATAGGGAGCTAGAATGCTCCCTTTTGGCATTGCTATTAACAAAATCTTGAGGAGAGAGTGCTTTGAATCGTGATAAAAGAAAAGATTTAAAAGAATCCGGGAAAGGACTTGCGCTTGAAACAGTCTTAACCGTTGGCAGTGATACGGCAGCAGACATTGCTAAAGAATCCATAACAAGCATTGTAGGCGATATGCTTGTTGATTCAGCAAGTTCGCTTATTCCTGGGGTTTCAGGAGCAGTGCAGGGGTATAAACGAGCTCGATTCGAAAGAAACATAAGAACTTTCACCGAAGAACTTCATTCAAAAATAGAAGAAATTAGGGTTAATTTAGAGCATAAAACGGATCAACAGAAAGAAAAAATTGATCAACTGTTTAATTTTGTAATGGATTACGTTATTGACGAACAACAAGAAGACAAGATTCAATATATGGTAAATGGGTTTGTTAACATCACAGAACATGAACAGGTATCCGATGATTTCATCCTCACATATTATGATGTGCTCAAAGAGCTCAGAATGGTCGATATTTCCGTTTTAAGGCTGATGTACTCCTCGCGTTTTATATTTGATCAAGAAGCCCGAGAAACGTTTCATGATGTAATGGAAAGGCATGGAATTAGCTACGAGCAATATGAATCAGTTAGAAGAAATTTACTTCGTATTGGACTACTTACAACAAAAACTGATTTAAATATAACAGATGACCTTGATGAGATTGTGAAGAAATTCAAGGAATTACATACTTACCTAGACAAACTGACAAATCCAAGATATAAAGGGTCGTTACCTAAGCTAAAAGAGCCGAAATTGAAGTCCAAGGAGAACTTAGAGATGTCTAAGTTCGGACGTGATTTTGTTCGATTTTTCCTTGACTTAGATAAAGAATAATTCACCTTAGCTCGTCATAGGACAACCATATCACCTCATACATTGTCATGAGGTGATTAAGATTGGCAAAGCAACTAGAATTCGTCTATCACCCAAGCAATGACGAAATCGATGAGGAGAAAGTGAGAGAGGTACAACAGAAGATCGTTGCCTTCCTTGTCGAGAAAGCAATACAAAAAGCCACTAATGCAAGTTAGTGGCTTTTTGTATTGTGATTTATCTATACCTATTAACCTGCATCCTCACATAATAATTTAACTTCGATATCATCATGAAGGATGGTTGAAAAATTATCAGTTATCAACCGAGCAAATTGTCTACGAATCCAGTGGACAGCAAATTGATTCGGAACGTTAATAAAGGCTTTGTTTTCTACTATTGCTTGTATGGTTAAATGTTCAATCCAAATTTCAAAATCAACAGATGTCATTTGATCTTTAAGTAGTTCCCGGATATCGTACCAAGTTCTTTGGATAAATCGATTGTAATCATCATCTTCATGAAAACCATCCGAGTTATTACTGTGATTAGCGATATCTGTTAAGTATTGCAGTTCCTCTTCTTTTTGCTCAATTATCTCATCTAAAGTATAGAAGATATCTTTTAATAAACTGATTTCGGTAACTAAATTTATTCTTTTATTTTCCATTATATATACCCACCTTATTGTAATAGTGCTTGTCCAATTTATCGAAACAAAATATCTAAAATATGAAAGTTATCGTTATCAATTATTATTTTATTAAATCTGCCTGATTTTCTTAAAGTAAAGTTTGCTCTAACCCTATATGTAATGGGGTTTTCCATACATTGCTTTATGTTCATATTGTGTTGACGATATGGGCGACCAGGCGGAGATTATGTTCGATCAGCAAATTTCTTGCTTCTTCATCGCCTTCCGCCATCAATCGCAGATATTTGCGTTCTTCACTGGCTGTCAGCGGCTGTGGGAAGGCATTGTTTTTTACATAGGAAACTAAAAATACAAGTTCTTTCAGAAAATAACCCAGTGCAGTAAGGATTCCAGCCAATCTACTCACCCCTAAATCAGGACTATTGCCTATAAATCATGATTATGATTTGGAGTGGTGGTTCGTGCAGGTCCAAGAAAATCTTTTGTTTGAAAAATGGTTGAGAGGTATCTGTCAAAGGTGAGAATCAAGAGGATTTGACTGCTTTTTATTGCTTATGGATGATGTGATCTTTCCTTTGCCATTACAATGAGGACATGTTTTCTTCAAAAAACCGAAAGAAGGGATCGTTCCCTGTCCCTTGCATTTTTTGCAGATGCCGACAATTTTCAACGTTTAAAGCCTCCTTTTCAGATTGATTACGTGGAATGTCAATATGTTTATTATATCATATTTCTCATAATTATTAATGTTCAGAAAACTGTTTAGCAATTGATTGAATATCCATGAACAGCCTATACATATTTGTCTTGCCTTTCATAAACTATCTAAAAAGAAGGAGGTGGGCAATCATGTATTATGGTTGGCCAGCGCCCGGCTGCTATTATGGTGTACCCTTTTATGGAGGGGCATATCTGGCATTGGCAATTGTCCTTTTAGTGCTGCTTTTGATTTTTGGCGGCTGGTGGTACTTCACATGCTGTTAAGTAGAAGGGACCGCGAAAATTGAATGATAATGGGAGCCATTTTTCTTCTGCTGTAAGCTGGGAAGAGAAGAATGGCTTTTTTTGTCTAGGAATATATAAAATATTTATTTGGGGATAGCTTGGAAAGGAGTTATTCGACGTCCAGTTCCAGCGCCTAGCCCCTCGAGATCATAAGCCGTACCTCTACGGAAATCAGGATTTCCTTCGAGTTCCGTCTTATGCTTGTCGGGGCTGACCAAGGTCGTTTGCACTTTTGTTGGTCAAATTATTAGAATTTTTCAATAAGTAAAGTTATAATGAAGACATTGCATATAAAGGGGGAGTTTAAGTGAGTACAAGTACATATTCATTAAAGTGGGATCTGGATGTCTTCTTTTCAGGTGGAAGCGGATCCCAAGAGTTTCGTTCGCATTTGGAATCGCTCGATCAACTGCTTACAGAATTCAATCGTTCTGTGTCTGACTGGGAAATGCCTTCAAGCGGATATGAAGCAGAGAATTTGGTGGGAATCATTGATTTGTTCCAGCAGACGGGGACAAAAATGAGGCAGGCAGGCGCATTTGTCAGCTGTCTTCAGGCGCAGGATACATCTGATACAGGAGCGAATGAACTGAGAGGAAAAGTTGCCCTCTTAAGTTCACGATTCCAAACTGTCCTGACACTTTTAGATGATAAATTGAAGAAAATCAATGATGATGTATGGAATGAATTATTAGACCATGAAGAGCTTAAAGAACTTCGTTTTGTACTTAATGAAAGAAGAGAAGAAGCAGCCAAGAAACTACCTCGTGAACAGGAAGCCTTGATCAACGCACTTAATGTAGACGGCTACCACGGATGGGGCGAAATGTACGATGCGATTGTAAGCAAAATCAAGGTGCAGCTCGGGGAAGATGAGCTTTCAGTCGGGCAGGCTGCCAATAAGTTTTCCCATAAAGACCGTGAAGTAAGGAAAGAAGTATTCAACAACTGGGAAAAGGCATGGGGGAATCAAGCTGATCTGCTTTCAAATACGCTGAATCATTTAGCAGGCTTCAGACTATCCGTTTATAAACAGCGCGGCTGGGATGAAGTCCTTCAAGAGCCTCTTCAATACAATCGTATGAAAAAAGAAACGCTTGATGCGATGTGGTCTGTCATTGCAGATCATAAAGAACCATTTGTACGCTACTTAAAGCGAAAAGCAGATTTAATCGGTGTGGATAAATTAAGCTGGTATGACCTAGATGCCCCTGTGGGTGAAACGGATTCCGCCCTTTCCTATCAAGAAGGAGCTGAATTCATTACAGAGCAGTTTCAGAAATTTGGGAAAGAGCTGTCCCAATTCACCAATACAGCATTTGAAGATAGCTGGATTGAAGCGGAAGACAGGCCAGGAAAGCGACCGGGCGGATTCTGTACATTCTTCCCTGAAAGCAAGCAATCTCGTATTTTCATGACATACTCAGGGACGCCTTCGAATGTGTCCACACTGGCACACGAACTCGGGCATGCCTTCCATTCCTTTGCTTTGAAAGAAGTCCATCCATTGAATCGGAACTATGCAATGAACGTGGCAGAGACAGCTTCTACTTTTGCAGAAATGATTGTCGCCGATGCCGCTGTCAAAAATGCTAATTCCGAGGAAGAGCGGCTTGCGCTTTTAGAAGATAAAGTTCAGCGCAGCGTGGCATTGCTTATGAATATCCATGCCCGCTACCTATTTGAAACTCGTTTTTATGAAGAGCGCAAGAATGGTCCAGTCAACAAAGACCGCCTGAATGAATTGATGGAAACGGCACAAAAAGAGGCATATGGCGATGGTCTTGAGGAATATCATCCATTATTCTGGGCATCAAAACTCCATTTCTTCATTACTGGGGTGCCATTCTACAACTTCCCATATACATTTGGCTTCCTATTCTCTCTTGGAATCTATGCAAAAGCATTGGAAGAAGGAGAGGGGTATGAAGAAAAATATATGGCCCTACTGAAAGATACAGGGTCCATGACAGTTGAAGACTTGGCCATGAAACACCTGAATGTAGATTTAACTAAGAAAGACTTCTGGGAAAAAGGTGTACAATTATGCATCGATGACGTAGAAGAATTCTTATCGCTTACAAAGTGATAAATAAAAATCCGGCTCCTGGGAGCCGGATTTTTACATTTTCTTAAATTTAAAAGAAGCGATCATCAAGAAAGATAAAGCAATCATGATAAACAAATATAAGTGCGATGGAATTAATGGGTTAAATAAATAAGCCAGGGTTGCAAGACAGCCTGCTGCTGTGATCGGCAGTCCGGTAAAGTAGCCATTGCTTTCAGTGACATTGAATCTAGCAAGCCTGAATGCTCCGCATGACATATAGAAAACGGTAAAAAATAACCCCGGGAACCCGAAAGAATGGAGGATTCCTTGGTATAATAACAACGCAGGTGCAACTCCGAAGGAAATCACATCACTCATGGAATCAAGCTGCTTCCCCAATTCGGATTCAATATTGAGCTTTCTGGCTGCCATCCCATCAAAACGGTCCGCTAAAGCTGCGACAAAAATCAGGACCACACTTAAATTAAGCTGTCCCTGTGTTGCGGCTAAAATGGCGAATCCACCTAGACTCATGTTGGTCAGTGTAAGAAGATTAGCAGTTTGTGATTTGATTTTTTTTAAGGTTTGGTCGACCACATGTGAAAAAAACAAATGAATCACTCCTTAATATAAACAAAAGGAATCAAACTAATGATATATATTGTATAATAATATTTTATTATATGCTTATTATGCCTAAATGTTAAGAGGTATTTGAAGATTTATGGGGGGAAACACTTGAAATCGTTGTTATATCGGAGTTTTATTGAATTGACGAATGGCCGTGTGACATCTGGAATCATTAAATCTTTTGCCGAATCAAAAATGAGCAGGCGAGTTGTCCCGTCTTTTGCAAAATGGTACGGAATCAATCAGGAAGAAATGGGTGATTCAATTTCATCCTATCCTACTTTAAAAGACTTTTTCATTCGAGAGCTAAAACAGGGTGCAAGAAAGATAGATGCAGGGGAAAATACCATCGTAAGTCCGGTGGATGCGGTCATTGAAGACGTTGGGGACATTTCTCAAAATAGTGAATTCAAAGTAAAGGGCAAAAACTATTCATTAAAGGAAATGTTTGGGAACCGTGGTGTAGAGGAAAAATATATTGGAGGGGTCTTTATGGTCCTTTATTTAAGTCCTTCACATTATCATCGGATCCACAGCCCTGTAGACGGGAGGGTCGCTGAACAGTACACATTGGGGAAGAAATCATTTCCAGTCAATAAAATGGGGATGAAGCATGGAAAATCCACCTTGGCAAAGAATTACCGCTGTATTACGGAGCTGGATACCAAATACGGTCATGTAGCAGTGGCAAAAGTAGGAGCCATGTTTATCAATTCAATCGAATTGACGCACCAAGGAGACTTTTGGAGAAAAGGGCAGGGTGTTGCTTATTTCTCATTTGGCTCAACGGTTGTGCTGTTCTTTGAAAAAGATGTGTTTGAAAAGAGGACACCCCTTCAAGTCCCTTATGATATTCAAATGGGGGAAGTCATCGGGTATTATAAAAAAGCAAAAAACTCTATCTAAAAACAAAAATTCCCCAATGCATTGGGGAAGTCATAAAAAGCATCCTATTAAGAGGAAACTTTTATTTTATTGGTCAATGTTCTGCGGCTTATTTCTAACTCAATGAGGCGAATGAAGTCTGGACTTAGCTTCAACTCTTTTGCTTTATGATAGGATTCGATCAATAATTCATCTGAAAGCTTTCTCATAATATTCACCTCCAAAATGGTGTTCTATAATTGACGTTAATTCATATATATGTAAGTTACTCTCGGTATACCCTACTCTATCAGAGATAAACTGCTGGAACAAGCGTTCTGTTATCCACAACGAAAAGTGGATAAGTTGTGATTAACCTGTTCATAAAATCTGGAAATATTACCATATCGCTGTGATTTTTGTGAATAGATTTATCCACATTGATGGACAATGTTGGATAATGTCGAAAAATAATTAGAATGATAATATAAAACATAAGAAATCGTAGAATTCATTTTGAAAGTGCAAAGAAAATTGGTTATGATAGAAAGGTTAAATGAATAAGAGGTGTAAACATTGCTGAAACAATTTTTGCCTAACGAACAGGTCAAAAGCATATTTGAAATCACCCCTGATGAATTGAAAAGAAGGGGAATAAAAGGAATCATTACAGACTTGGATAATACCCTTGTAGAATGGGATCGTCCAAACGCAACACCAAAATTAATTCAATGGTTCAAAAAAATGGAAGAAAACGGAATCGCTGTAACCATTGTTTCAAATAATAACCAAAGCCGCGTCAAGGCTTTTGCCGATCCCCTGCATCTTCCATTTATTTTTCAAGCGCGCAAGCCGATGGGCAGAGCGTTTAAAAGGGCTTTAAAAAGCATGGGCCTAAAAAAAGAAGAGACAGTTGTGATCGGTGATCAGCTTTTAACTGACGTATTCGGGGGAAACAGGTCTGGTTTTTACACCATCCTTGTGGTCCCTGTTGCAAAATCGGATGGATTCTTTACGAAATTCAATCGTCAGATCGAGCGCAGGATCATGAACTGGTTCAAACGAAAAGGAATGATTGATTGGGAGGAAGGTTCTTGAGCATGAATGAATTACAATGTGTAGGCTGCGGAGTTGCCATCCAGACTACGGATAAAGAGGGTTTAGGATACGCTCCGCCGTCATCACTTGAGAAAGAAAAAATAATCTGCCAGCGATGCTTTAAATTGAAGCATTACAATGAAGTTCAGGATGTTTCATTGACAGATGATGATTTTCTAAAAATATTGAATGAAATCGGCCGTACAGACAGCTTGATTGTAAAAATAGTTGATATTTTTGACTTCAATGGCAGCTGGCTTCCGGGTCTCCATCGTTTTGTGGGGAATAATCCTATTTTATTAATCGGGAATAAAGTTGATCTGCTTCCGAAATCGGTCAAGCCTGCAAAGCTTATTCAGTGGATGAAGCATGAAGCGAAGGAGCTTGGATTGAAGCCGATCGACGTCCTCCTTGTAAGTGCAGGAAAAGGAAACTTTATTAAGGAAGCAGTCGATGCCATTGAACAATATCGCAATGGTAAGGATGTTTATGTAGTCGGATGTACGAATGTAGGAAAATCCACATTTATCAACCGTATCATCAAGGAAGTTGCCGGCGAAGAAGATGTCATTACGACATCGCATTTCCCTGGTACCACTCTTGATATGATTGAGATTCCTTTGGACGATGGACATGACTTAATTGATACTCCAGGAATCATCAACCACCATCAAATGGCTCATTTCGTTGATAAAACGGACTTGAAGATCATTACTCCAAAGAAGGAAATCAAACCTAGGGTATTCCAGCTGAATGAGGAGCAAACGCTGTTCTTTGGAGGATTGGGACGATTTGATTATATTTCCGGTGGACGCCGTTCCTTTACTTGCTATTTATCCAATGAGTTGAACATCCATAGGACGAAATTGGAAAATGCTGATGAGTTATATGAAAGACATGCAGGCGATATGCTTCAGCCTCCTAACAAAGAAGGCATGGATGAATTTCCTGAGATGGTCAGATATGAGTTTTCTGTTAAAGAAGGAAAAATGGATGTCGTATTTTCCGGACTCGGATGGGTGACCATCAATGAACCTGGTGCAAGGGTTGCTGCCCATGTTCCAAAGGGTGTTCAGGTATTATTAAGGAAATCCTTGATTTAAAAATGATGCAGCGGGGGACGGACCTGGTCCTCCGTTGTTCATTTCCGTCAAAATTCCTTTAGTGACCAGAGGAGGGGTATGATGGAAAAGCTATTTGGAGTAATCGGAGATCCGATTGGACACTCCCTTTCCCCTGCAATGCACAATGCGGTTTTTGCTTCTCTCAATATGAAGGCTCACTACCATCCGTTTCATATAAAGAAAGAGTCATTGGGAAAAAGCGTGTCAGGCATGAAAGAATTGGGGATAGCGGGATTCAACGTTACGGTCCCACATAAATCTTCAATCATCGAATTTCTGGATGAAATCGATCCTTTGGCTGAAGCCATTGGGGCAGTCAATACAGTCGTTAATGAAAAGGGCAGGCTAAAAGGCTACAATACAGATGGATTAGGGTTTGTTGAAGCTTTGAAATCGGAATGGAAACAGGATCTGAGTAATGAGGATGTATTGATTATCGGTGCCGGGGGAGCAGCCAAAGCCATCTACTATACGTTGGCATCCTTGGGCATAAAGCATATATCCATTGCCAATCGCAATATAGAAAATGGAAAGGCGCTTATCAGCCGGTGTCCATTTGAAGTAACGTCAAATGTCTGGAGTCTCGAAGAAGCATCTTTTATCCTGAATGAATTTTCGCTGGTGATCCAGACCACCCCTATTGGGATGGCCCCTTCTACGGAGCAAACACCATTGGATAGTTCAAAGTTGAGGAAGGATGCATTTGTTTCTGATATTATTTACAATCCTTTTGAAACAAAATTCCTTTCAGCAGCCAAGTCTCAAGGAGCCCTGATCCAAAATGGACTTGGGATGTTTGTCAACCAGGGCGCCGTTGCATTTAAATTATGGACCGGGATTCAGCCGGATACAAAATTAATGAAAAAAGTAGTTTTAGATCTACTAGGAGGTTCTTATGCTAACAGGTAAACAAAAAAGATTTCTACGTGCAAAAGCACATCATTTGAATCCGATTTTCCAAGTGGGAAAAGGCGGAGTAAATGAAAATATGATTAAACAAATCAGTGAAGCACTGGAAGCGAGGGAGCTTATAAAAGTCAGCATCCTGCAAAATTGCGACGAGGATAAGGATATGGTCGCAGAAGCGTTTGTAAAAGGCACCAAAGCCAATCTTGTTCAAATCATAGGCAATATCATTGTTCTTTACAAAGAATCAAAAGAAAATAAACAAATTCAGCTGCCATAATCGTAAAAGGTGGTTTTCTTATGCAGAAACGAGTGGGATTGCTGGGAGGGACTTTCAATCCTCCCCACTTAGGCCATTTGATCATTGCCAATGAAATCATTCATGCATTGTCGCTGGATGAGATCCGGTTCATGCCGAATCAAGAGCCGCCTCATAAAAATCCTTCCCCGTCTATCACATCTCAACACAGGGTGGAAATGCTGGAATTGGCAATCAAGGATGTCCCTTCATTTAAAGTAGAGAAAATAGAACTTGAACGAAAAGGGAAATCATATACCTATGAGACCATCCAGTATTTGAAGAAACGTGAGCCGGAGACCGATTTTTATTTTATTATCGGAGCGGATATGATTGAATATCTTCCTAAATGGCATAAAATTGATGAGCTGACCCAAATGATACAATTTGTAGGGGTTAACAGGCCAAGGTATTCCCAGCTATCGGAGTACCCTGTTTTACTTGTGGAAACACCGGACGTTGATATTTCCTCTACAATGATCCGAACCCGTTTGCGTGAGGGTAAAAGCGTCCGCTTTCTCGTGCCGGATGATGTCATAAAGTATATGGAGGATCAGCGATTATATGAATAAGAAGGAAATGCTCGCACTTGTGAAAACCAAGATGACCGAACATCGTTATGTGCACACATTGGGGGTTGTACAAACTTCCATCGATTTAGCCGAAAGGTTCGGTGCAGATGTCGAAAAAGCGGAAATTGCTGCGATATTTCATGACTATGCCAAGTTCCGTCCAAAAGATGAAATGCGGGATATCATAACATCGCAGAAAATGGATCCAAGGCTTCTCGAACATAATGAGGAGTTATGGCACGCGCCTGTAGGGGCTTATTTAGTGAAAAGCGAAGCAGGAATTGATGATGCAGAGATTTTGGATGCTATTCGCTATCATACTTCAGGCAGGAAAAATATGACCCTGCTTGAAAAAGTGGTGTATTTAGCCGATTATATAGAACCTGGCAGGCACTTCCAGGGAGTTGAAGAAGTCCGGGAGTTGGCAAAATCCGATTTAAATGGTGCTTTGATTCAATCAATCAAGAATACCATCACATTTTTAATGAAACGAAACCAGGCTGTATTTCCAGATACAGTCGATACTTATAATGATTTGATAAATAGAAAGGCAGGAGTTTGAATGAGCAATAATACAGAATTGTTATATGCTGCAGTAAAAGCAGCTGATGATAAGCGTGCAGAAGATATCGTGGCGTTAAATATGCAGGGGATATCCCTTTTATCCGATTACTTTGTGATCTGCCACGGGAATTCAGATAAACAGGTACAGGCCATTGCACGTGAAATTAAAGAAAAAGCTGAAGAATTGGGTTATGAAGTTAAAAAAATGGAAGGCTTTAATGAAGCCAGATGGGTCCTGGTCGACCTTGGAGATGTAGTGGCTCATGTTTTCCATCATGAAGAAAGAAGCTACTATAACCTTGAACGCTTATGGGGAGATGCCCCAGTTGTCGATTTTCAAGGTGAATTGAGTTAATGAGCTATAACCGCTTCGCTTATGTTTATGATTTTTTGATGAAGGACATGCCATATGATAAATGGCTTCAGATGGTTCAGGATTTCAAAGAGTCATTTGGGATACAAGGAAAGAAGGTCCTTGATCTTGGCTGCGGCACAGGCGAACTGACTGTCGGATTGGCAGAATTGGGCTATGACGTCACTGGTGTTGATCTATCAGATGATATGCTGATGGTTGCAAGGGAAAAAGCGGATAAAGCAGGTGTCAGAATCCAATTATTCCAACAGGATATGTCCAAAATCGAAGAATTGGGTACGTATGATATCATCACGATATTCTGCGACTCCTTATGCTATTTAACAGATGAAGAGGATATAAAAAATACGTTTGAGAAGGCTAATGAACATTTAAAACCAGGCGGCCTACTTTTATTCGATGTCCACTCGATCTATAAAATGTCACAGATTTTTATGAATCAGACATTTTCCTTGAACGAAGAGGAAGTTTCATATATTTGGAGCTGTTTTCCAGGAGAAAAGCCAAATTCGGTTGAACACGACTTGACATTTTTTGTGCAGGAAGATGATTCTGATCTTTATTCACGGTTTGATGAGTTTCACACACAAAGGACTTATCCCATACATCAATTGGAAAATTGGCTGAGAGAAGCAGGGTTTGCTATTAAAGAAATTCAGGGTGATTTTTCCGGTTCCCGATATACGGATGAAAGTGAACGCATTTTCTTTATCAATCAGAAAATCTAATAAAAGAACACGGCTCACAAAAGAGCCGTGTTCTTTCACTTTTTTAAAGGGATTTATTCATATGCGTCGAATATGGATGTGTAGTGCTTTTAAACTCCGAATTGCCTCTTTGTTCGTTCCAGATCTTCATCGAATTTTGCATGAGTGGCTTGAAAAAGTCCATGAAAGACGTCTCCCAATCCCTGTTCCAGCACTTTTATTCCTTCTCCTGTAATCCCGCCTTTTACACATACCTTTTCCTGAAGTGTGGGGAGGGTATAAAAACCTTTCTTCAGTAACTCCCCAAGCCCGATAAGCATTTCTCCTGAAAGGATAGTGGCTTTCTCCTTATCTATTTCCGTTTCTTGAACTGCTGCATCAATGAATCTTTGTGTGAGATAACTGAAAAATGCAGGCCCGCAGCTTACGATATCGGATGAAACACGCGTAATGGCTTCCTCAATCATAACGGGTGAAGAAATGAATGAAAATAGATTGTAGATAGCATCTTTCCACTTTTCCTCGCATTGCTTACCGAAAGTCAGCAGCGATACACCGGCCAATGCACGATTGGTAATACTCGGAATGGCTCTGATGCATGAAGCGGATACCTTTGATTCCAATTGGGGCACTGATACAGGGCTTGTGATGGATACAAGGCACTTCTCTCGAGTAAATAATGAAGCGTGTTTATCAAGTATAGGATAGATATCCAGCGGTTTTACGCAGATGAAAATGACATCTGAGTTTGTTATGGTCTCTGCAATCCCTGAACAAACTTGTACTTCTGGGTATTTTGTCTGCAATCTTCTGGCTTTTTCAAGTGTCCGGTTTGTCACTGATACCTCAGAAGGTGAAACGGCTTCCCCCTCGAGGAATGCTTCTGCCAAGATACTGCCCATATTCCCAGTTCCGATCATTCCTATTTTCAAGATGCACCCCCCTTTCCTTTAACAAACGGCCTCATAAAACCTTATGAACGAAAAAATCCAAATATTCATGGACAAAGCGGCGAACATTTCACATGAGTTGATGTCGTACAAAAAGATTTTAGCAGTATTGATCACTCTTTCTCTTTTAGCGGTCATCGCCTTCCATTTTATAAATTCTGATGAAACAAAAGTGAAGAGTGGAATTTTAGAGGAGGTAAATACAGAAAACATAGAAGAGATCCATGATGAGAAGCAAAAGGAAGGAGAAGTTGAAAAGGTGTTAATTGCAGCGGATATTAAAGGCGCTGTGAAAAAACCGGGATTATATTATATAGAGCCAGGGGCAAGAGTGCTTGGTTTGATCGAGAAAGCGGGAGGTTTTTTAGAGGATGCTGATCAGACTCAAATAAATCTTGCTGAAATCATACAGGATGAAATGATGATATACGTCCCATTGAAAGGGGAAGTGAAGAAGGAAGACATAGGCGTCCCCGGGAGTGGACATAGCAATGGAAGAATCAGTTTGAACAAAGCAACCATTGAAGAACTGCAGCAGCTTCCTGGCATCGGTCCGGGTAAAGCGAAGTTGATTATTGAATATAGACAAGAGTCCGGGATGTTCAAAAAGTTAGAGGACTTGAAGAATGTGTCGGGAATAGGGGATAAGACATATGAAAAAATTGCAGATTTAATTTCTTTATAATGCATTGCAATCAATTCGAAAATCGATACACTTAAATTGAGATGACAAAGGAGAGGATTGCATGGACAGAATTTCGTGGAATGAGTATTTTATGGCGCAAAGCCACCTATTAGCAATGAGAAGTACATGTACAAGGCTTTCTGTAGGTGCAACGATTGTCCGGGATAAACGGATCATTGCTGGCGGCTACAATGGTTCTATAGCAGGCGGAGACCATTGCATCGACCAAGGATGCTACGTAATCGACAATCATTGTGTACGTACCATACATGCAGAGATGAATGCACTTTTACAATGTGCCAAGTTTGGGGTCCCAACAGAAAAGGCAGAGATCTATGTGACTCATTTCCCTTGTCTGCAATGCTGTAAGGCCATCATTCAAGCGGGCATCAAAACGATCTATTATTCCATGGATTACAAAAATCATCCATATGCGATGGAATTATTCGGACAAGCAGGGGTTGATGTCATCCATGTACCAATGAATTTAAAAGAAGATGCGCGTGAGCTGTTTGGGATTTAATGTTTAAAGGCCATCTATTTTTCTATGCTTATTCAGGTGCAGCGGGAATTGCGGCTGCCTTTGATTGTTTTGCAGCATCAGCCTTAATCATATGCCATCTGATTTGGCTTTTGGTGCGAATCAAAAACAAAGCAGCCGTCTTTCTCTGTTCCGCATCCTTCATCCTTTTTCTTTCAATAGGCTTATTGAACATTGCCTCCAACACTACTGAATTCTCAATAAAAGACACACACTTTAATATTTCACTTCTAACACTTCCTCAATTTGATGGCGATTTGATGACGGCATCTGCATCCACTGAGACAGGGGAACACTTTATTGTCCGCTATACGATTTCCTCTCCTGAAGAGAAAGATGCACTCATT
The DNA here is from genome assembly GCF_003350505.1 of Falsibacillus pallidus. Classification (NCBI taxonomy): domain Bacteria; kingdom Bacillati; phylum Bacillota; class Bacilli; order Caryophanales; family Bacillaceae; genus Falsibacillus; species Falsibacillus pallidus. Next base: position 90,058 of record NZ_QQAY01000003.1, on the reverse strand, counting down.
CACGGCCTCCTTCCCAATAAGCTCTGCCCTGTTTCAGGAAGGCTGGAATCTCCCTCTGTACATCGAAACTTCAATTCCTTTGATTATCACTCCTATTTAGAAACAAAAAAAATCCATTGGATCTTGGTTCCGGAGAAAATTGAGCTGAGAAGCTGCGTAAAAAAGAGCTCCTTCAACGGTTATATTCTAAGTTGGAGAAGCTATCTGCTCAATCAGATTGATACTCACTTTTCTGCTCATTCTTCTATGTACATAAAAGCCTTGCTTCTCGGAGAAAGAGGGGCTATTCCAGATGATCTCTTACAAACCTTCAGACAATTGGGGATTGTGCATTTATTGGCTATCTCAGGCCTGCATGTAGGATTGATTGCTGCCGGAACTTATATCGTTTTGCTGCGGACCGGATTCTCCAGGGAGTGGTCCATGCTCATTTTAGCAGCGGCCTTGCCCATTTATGGATTTCTGACAGGTGGAAATCCCCCTGTCATGAGGGCAGTGGTATTATTTCTCTTTCTGCTTCTATCTAAAAGCTTTCCCCGTATTATGTCGACACTGGATTCAATAAGTGCAGCAGCATTGCTGTTTATGGCGTTGAATCCTTATCTGCTTTTTGATATAGGCTTTCAGCTTTCATATGCCGTTTGTTTTTCCCTAGGTTTATCAAAGGGGATATTTAAAAGGACAGCTGGGAAATTTTTTGGGGAAATGCTGGCTGTGACGGCTGTCTGCCAATCCACATCCATCCCCATTATTCTTTATCATTTTTACGAAATATCCTTAGCTGGATACCTCGCCAATAGTTTTTTTGTCCCCTTATTTTCTGTATTAATCATTCCGATTTCCATGCTTTTGTTTTTACTCTCCTTCATTCCTCATTTTCCTATCAGGGGATTAGATGTACTGTTTTCATCATTTATTGAATATATGGAACGGGCTGCTGATCAAATGGCCAAGCTGCCCTTTGCTGTTCTAACTTCAGGGAAACCAAATTCAGTTGAACTGGTAATTATTTTATTGGCAGTATTCATTGCATTATTCTTGCTGGAATCCGGTAATTGGAAGAGCTATTGTGTGTTTACCATCCTTTTATTCTCCGTGCTTAAGCTGCTGCCATATATCAGTCCGTTTGGCAGCATCACATTTATCGATATTGGCCAGGGTGACAGTATACTGATTGACCTTCCATTCCGAAAAGGAGTGTATTTGATCGATACAGGCGGGCAGATTTCCTTTCCGAAAGATGAATGGCAGCAGAGGGATCAATCTTTTTCAATTGCAGAGGATATATTATCCCCTTATCTAAAAAGCAAAGGCATTACCAAACTTGATGGACTCATTCTCACTCATAGTGATAATGATCATATCGGAGCCGCTTTAAAATTGTTGGATGAGGTTCGAGTGAAGAAGATTTTTATTTCTCCGCATTCGTGGGAAAAGCCGATTATGATGGAGATTGTCAAAAAAGCGGACAAAAAGGGGATCCCCATTGTAGAAATAACGAATATCTACGAATTGTATGCATCCGGTGCAAGCTTTACCATCATTCCTCCAGAGGATGAGGTATATGAAGGGAACGATGACTCTCTGATTTTATTCGCACGTGCAGGAGGGAAAACCTGGCTCTTTACAGGGGATTTGGAGAAGAAAGGGGAAAAAGAGTTAATGAAGCGCTATCACTTGCAGGCTGATATTTTGAAGATTGGCCACCATGGCAGCAAGACATCGACTTCTGAGGAATTCTTGGAAGAAGTAGAGCCTTCTGTGGCTGTCATTTCAGTGGGAAAAGATAATCGCTATGGCCATCCGTCTCAGGAAGTCCTGGAGAGGCTGAAGGAAAGAGGGGTGAAAATTTGGAGGACAGACAGGGACGGAGCAGTGGAATTTCGGTTTTACGGCAAGCATGGAACCTTTACAAGCGTTATCCCATAGGATATAGAAATGAAAAAGAGAGCCTGCTGTGAGGCCCTCTTCTAAGGGATTATACCTGTTCATTAAGAACCAATATATTTAATGACAGTGGCAATAATGAACATAACCGTAAAGAAACCGAATGATACACCGAAACCGACGCCGGATTCTACTGCGTCATTTGTTTTTGATTGCACGTTCTTTTCAAACTCGTTCACAAGTACCCCTCCTATTTCCATTTTAGTATAGCCGATTCCAATTAAAAAATCTACAATTCCTCGTTCTTTTTCCTATGCTGACAAGAGTTGTCACCTATAGAAATCGCCTTGACGGTGACAATAAATTTAAGGAGATCAATCGTCTCTGTGTAAGCTTCCTAGGCCTTACCCATGGACGTTCATTATAAATTCAGGGATTGGATGCCGATGGGTGCCAGTCCCTGCTCTTGTGTCTTGTCAAATGCGTGATCTATCTTTACCATAGAAATAGGTAAAGATTTAACGGATCGGAGCGGATATGAACGTGGTAATGGATTTATGGAGAAAAATAGAAAAAAAGCAATTTTCCCGATTGTACTTATTATATGGAACTGAAAGTTTTTTACTCAATGAAACGAAAATGAAGCTCTTGGAACATGTATTGGATGAAGAAGAAATGGACTTTAACTTCGCTTCTTATGATTTGGAAGAAACTCCGATCGAAGCAGTAATTGAAGACGCGGAAACATTACCTTTTATGGGTGAGCAGCGTTTATTGTTCTTAAATAACCCAGTATTCCTTACTGCTGAAAAGACTAAAGAAAAGGTAGAACATAATCTGGCCGTTCTTGAAGCCTATTTGAAAGAGCCTGCACCTTTTACCATACTCGTTTTCATCGCTCCATACGAAAAATTGGACGAGCGTAAGAAAATGACCAAGCTTCTAAAAAAGGAAGCAGAAGTACTTGAAGCAAAAAAGCTGTCTGAGGCAGACATCAAAATTTGGATCAGAAATAAAGCAGCAGGCAATGGAGTACAAATCGATGAAGAAGCAATTGAGATGCTGCTCGTTCTGGCAGGGACAAATTTGATGATGATTTCCAGTGAAATTGATAAATTATCCTTATATGCCGGAGATACGAAACATATTGATTTAAAGACGGTCGAGAACTTGACAGCAAGGTCTTTGGAGCAAAATATTTTCACATTGGTGGAGATGGTGGTCAAAAGAGATATTGAAGGGGCTTTGAGGATTTATTATGATTTGCTTAAACAGAATGAGGAACCGATCAAAATCCTTTCCATATTATCAGGGCAATTCAGGCTGCTGTATCAAGTGAAAGAATTATCACGTAAAGGATACGGCCAGCAGCAAATTGCCACGACTATCAAAGTGCATCCTTATAGAGTTAAGCTGGCAGCCGGGCAATCGAGACTTTTCAGCGATGAAGAATTAGGAAGAATCATGGATCTTTTGGCAGATGCCGACTATCAAATGAAGACGGGCGGACTTAAAAAAGAAATGATTATCGAAATGTTCTTTTTCCGCCTTCATCAGCCTATAGCATAAATACAAAAAAGTTCTGCTTTACGGCAGAACTTTTTTTAATAGATAAGAAAGTATAAAAAAACAGAGTGAATCTCTGTCCAGCTTCAGCGCCCAGCCCCTCGAGTCATAAGCCGGACCTCTACGGAAATCAGGATTTCCTTCGAGTTCCGTCTTATGCTTGTCGGGGCTTAGCAGGGCGCTTCCGCTTTTCTAACAAAAAAACGGCCAACATAGTTGGCCGTTTTAACGCATTATGCAGTTGCTGCGTTTAATTTTTTCATCAAACGAGCTTTTGTACGGTCTGCTGCATTTTTATGGATGATGCCTTTTTGAGCAGCTTTATCAAGATGTTTAACAGCAGTTGAAAGAAGTTCTTTCGCATTGCTATCGTTGTTCGCAGCAGCTGCTTCGAATTTCTTGACAGCAGTACGCATAGCAGATTTAACTGTTACATTTTGTGCATTGCTCGCATTACTTGTTTTCACGCGTTTAATTGCAGATTTAATATTTGCCATTCCCGTTCACCTCCTAATGCACGATCGAGGTTCTATAAATACTCGACTTCACTATCAATTCCTAAACATTAAGAACAAGTGATATTTTATCAAACGCAGTGCCAGAATGCAATACTCAAAAAGGAAAAACCCATTTACTTGAATGAAGGGAATACTGGAAGGAAAGGATAGAAAATAATAGTAATGCATACTACACAGGGGTGATAGCCGTGAATGAAGAACAATTCGATTATGATAAATACTCTGTCAGGACTGATTTAGCGGTAGAAGCAAGGGAAATGGTTTTGGCAGAAAAGGCAAAAAAGAATAATCAGGATGCAGCGAATCTCTCAGATATCCAAGGTGTCATTATCCATGAAAAGGAAATGGATGGAATTAAAATCTCTCAAGTTGAAATTACCCCCGAAGGCGAAGAGACCATCGGGAAAAAAGCAGGGAATTATTTGACATTGGAGGCTGCTGGAATCCGTGAAGAAGATACGGAGCTTCAGCAGAAAGTCCAGAATATTTTCAGCAATGAATTCAGCGGTTTCATAGAAAAAGCGGGCATCCCCAAAAATGCAAGCTGCCTGATTGTCGGGCTGGGCAATTGGAATGTGACTCCTGATGCACTCGGGCCAAAGGTTTGTGAGAACGTCATTGTCACAAAGCATTTATTTGAACTCCAGCCTGAATCCGTATCGGAAGGCTATCGTCCAGTCAGTGCCATTGCACCAGGCGTCATGGGGCTGACGGGGATAGAAACGAGCGATATTATTTTCGGCATCACGAAAGAATCAAAACCTGACTTTATCATTGCCATTGATGCACTGGCATCCAGATCGGTAGAGAGGGTCAATTCTACTATTCAAATATCCGATGCAGGCATCAATCCGGGGTCGGGTGTAGGTAATAAGAGAAAAGGACTTGATAAAGCAACGCTCGGTGTCCCGGTTATCGCGATCGGTGTTCCGACAGTTGTGGATGCAGTGACCATTACCAGTGATACGATTGACTATCTTTTAAAACATTTTGGAAAGGAAATGAAAGAAGGAGACAGGCCATCAAGATCGCTTGCGCCAGCAGGGATGACATTTGGAGAGAAGAGGAAATTGACCGATGAAGACCTCCCTCAGGTGGAGCATCGCAAAACTTTTCTGGGCATAATCGGGACTCTTGAAGAGCAGGAAAAAAGAAAATTGATTCATGAAGTCCTTGCTCCGATCGGGCATAACTTAATGGTGACCCCTAAAGAAGTGGATGTATTCATTGAGGATATGGCAAATCTTATTGCAAACGGATTGAACGCTGCTTTGCACGATGCAGTCAATCAAGAGGATTCCGGATTTAAGACAAGATAGGGTCTCAATATGTGTTCTACTTTTTCTATCAAAGTCATAGATTGTATTAGAAATCGCTAGAAAGGGTGGAACGATGAGACCAGCCAAAAATCCAAGCTATGCCGTCGCAGTCCATTTCACGACAATCTTAAAAGGGTCCTTGCTATTTTTGTTCGCACTCCTGTCGATCTTTTCGCTTTCAGGAATCCTGACATCCCTTAATCCCCAATATAGAATCAGTTCGAATTCGGTCAATCAAGCTGCGGAGAATGTTTCTGGAGCAGCACTCTACAAAATGTTCACTTTCGAAAATAGTGCTTTCCTAAGTGCTATGCCGAAGGAAGCATCTGATGGGGAAAGTGCAGGAACAATGCTGATGAAGCTTGCAGCCAATGTAAACCTCGAAGATCCAAGGAGCTTTTTGGGAAGGGAGCTCCCGGGATTTTCAATATTTGATAGTGATATTCTAGTGGCGGGCGAAGGCACCAACTATACAAATATGCCGATAGAGTCCATTCCACCAAATAAAGTCCTTGACCCAAACAATGACGCAGAATTGCAGAATACGGATTCCATTGGAAGTGCACCTGTCGGATCGAATTCATCTGCCCCTCCGTTGACGACTGGCGGAAAAAATAGAGTCTACGTCTATTTTACACATACCAACGAGTCCTATCTGCCATATCTAAAAGGTGTGACCGACCCTGATTTAGCCTATCATTCAAAAATTAATGTAACGAAGCTGGGCGATGAATTAAAAGTTGATCTAGAGAATTCAGGAATTGGCACAACGGTTGATAAGACAGACATAATTGCAAGATTAAATAAAAAGGAATTGACCTTTGCAAATGCATATCAAGAAGCACGTCCAGTTGTTGCATCTGCTATGAATAGTGATAAGAATCTACAATACTTCATAGACATTCATAGGGATTCGAGGAGGAAAAAAGACACGACAATCCAAATCAATGGACAGGATTATGCAAAAATTGCATTTGTAATAGGTGAAGAAAATCCAAACTATGAAAAAAACGCAAAATTAGCGTATGACTTGCATAAATTATTAGAAAAAAAATACAAGGGGCTCTCTAGAGGGATAATTCCTAAAAAGGGGGCTGCAACAAACGGCAAATTCAATCAAGACCTCTCTCCCAATTCGATTTTAATTGAAGTCGGGGGAGTCGATAATACATTTGAGGAAATGGATCGAACCATCAAGGCATTTGCAAATGTCTTTGCAGAAAATTATTGGCAGGCCGAAAAGGTTCAGAACGATCAATCCGATCCACCATCAAAGCAATAGAGGTTGATGAAGATGAAAATGTTCATGTTAAAATGCATCCTTCTTGTTTCTATATTATTTATCGGTGTTTTAATGGGCATGGAAAAAGCGAATGAAGGAATGCACAATCTCAAAGGACAGGATGCGGGATTGGAATCGCCTCTTTCCATAAAAAAAGATAGCGGCGGCGATGTTGAAGCATCTGTATTAGGAAAAGATGTTTCTTCCAGTGATATTGAAACAAAGAAAAAGCAGCTGCAAGAAATGAAAACATTCAACTTCTTTTCGAGTATCGGTAAATCCCTTGCTGATTCAATCCGATCTTTGATGGAAAAACTGGTCAATCTTATTGCGTCACTCATATAATAAATGAATGCACGTCCAAAATCAGGACGTGCATCTTTCATGTTTTGAATTAAGCGGCATTATAGTGATTCCTGATTTTCGTTGAATCTTCCATTTTGTGCTGATATAATCAAAAATAGTGTACATGTGTCGAAAAACAGGAGTGAAACATTGAATGAATCGTGAAGAGAAATTAAAAAGACAACAAAAAATTCGCAACTTCTCGATCATCGCTCATATTGACCATGGAAAATCAACACTAGCTGACCGCATCCTGGAAAAGACAAATGCTTTAACATCCAGGGAAATGAAAAACCAGCTTCTTGATTCCATGGACTTAGAGCGTGAACGCGGAATTACGATCAAACTGAATGCTGTACAGTTAAATTATAAAGCAAAAGATGGAGAAGAATATATCTTCCATCTTATTGATACACCGGGGCACGTCGACTTTACATACGAAGTTTCCCGAAGCCTTGCAGCGTGCGAAGGAGCAGTCCTTGTAGTTGATGCAGCGCAGGGTATTGAAGCGCAGACACTGGCAAATGTTTATCTTGCCATTGATAATAACCTGGAAATCCTCCCGGTCATCAACAAGATCGACCTTCCTGCTGCTGACCCTGAACGCGTAAGGAAAGAAATCGAAGATGTAATCGGACTCGATGCCTCAGAAGCTGTGTTGGCTTCAGCAAAAGCCGGCATCGGAATAGAAGATATTCTTGAACAGGTTGTTAAGACTGTGCCTGCCCCTGAAGGAGATCCGGAAGGTCCGTTGAAAGCATTGATCTTTGACTCCCTCTACGATTCCTACCGAGGAGTCGTCGCATATATCCGCGTCGTTGAAGGATCCGTCAAGGTCGGGGATAAAGTGAAAATGATGGCGACCGGTAAAGAGTTCGAAGTGACGGAATTAGGGGTATTCACACCAAAAGCAACGATGCGCGATGAATTGACTGTAGGGGATGTTGGATTCCTGACAGCCGCTATTAAAAACGTCGGGGATACACGCGTCGGTGATACCATCACAAGTGCTAAAAAACCTGCCGCAGAACCGCTTCCAGGCTACCGCAAACTTAATCCGATGGTATATTGCGGACTTTATCCGATTGATTCTTCCAAGTTCAATGACTTGCGTGAAGCATTGGAAAAATTGGAGCTGAATGACTCGGCCCTGCAATTCGAACCGGAAACATCCCAGGCGCTTGGCTTTGGTTTCCGTTGTGGATTCCTTGGACTTCTTCATATGGAAATCATCCAGGAGCGCATTGAACGTGAATTCAAGATCGATCTTATCACCACTGCACCTAGCGTTATCTACAAGGTCACTATGACTGATGGAGAGGAACTTAATGTCGACAATCCATCCAACATGCCCGATCCTCAAAAAATCGATTATGTCGAAGAGCCGTATGTCAAAGCGACCATGATGGTGCCTAATGATTTTGTCGGTCCTGTAATGGAGCTCTGCCAGACAAAGCGTGGAATCTTCATTGATATGCAGTACATGGACGAAACCCGTGTAAGTGTCGTTTATGAAATTCCTTTATCAGAAATCGTTTATGACTTCTTTGACCAATTGAAGTCGAATACAAAAGGGTATGCGTCTTTTGACTATGAATTGATCGGCTATAAAGCTTCCAAGCTGGTGAAAATGGATATTCTGTTGAATGCAGAAAAAGTAGATGCCCTCAGTTTCATCGTTCACAAGGACTTTGCTTATGAGCGTGGTAAAGTCATTGTTGATAAGCTGAAAGAATTAATTCCGCGCCAGCAATTCGAGGTTCCGATCCAAGCGGCCATCGGACAGAAGATTGTGGCCCGATCTACAATCAAGGCCATGCGCAAGAATGTATTGGCAAAATGCTACGGGGGAGACATTTCCCGTAAGAGAAAGCTTCTTGAAAAACAAAAAGAAGGTAAGAAGCGCATGAAGCAGGTAGGTTCTGTTGAAGTGCCTCAAGAAGCGTTCATGGCTGTCCTGAAGATGGACGATCAAAATAAACCGAAATAAAAAAATTATGAAGGGGAGCAGTTACGGAATCCGGCACTGCCCCTTTTTCTTATGACTCTAGTTTTAAAATATTGCCGAAAAAGCAAAGATAATGAAGAAATGACGGTGATTTCATGATTGAATCTGCATATATCCATATACCGTTCTGCCACCATATTTGCCATTACTGCGATTTTAATAAGTTTTTCTTTGAAGGCCAGCCAGTCGATGAATATCTGGCTTCTCTCAAAAAGGAAATGACATTGGCCATGGATAAATATCCTGCAGAACGGCTAAAGACCATATTTGTGGGAGGCGGGACCCCGACTGCACTAAATGAAAAACAATTAGAAACCCTCTGCAGGAATATTAGGGAAGTGCTGCCTTTCGATCAAGGAGAATTTACTTTTGAGGCAAATCCTGGCGACCTTTCTATTGAGAAGCTGAAAATTTTGAAGGAATATGGCGTCAATAGACTCAGCTATGGGGTGCAGTCCTTTAATGATGAACTATTAAAGCGGATCGGCCGCTCCCATAAAGCAGAGGATGTGTATGCATCCATTGCCAATGCGGAAAAAGCAGGTTTTGATAATATCAGCATCGATCTGATCTACAGCCTCCCAGGGCAGACACTTGCTGATTTTAAAGAGACAGTGGAAGAAGCATTGAGGTTCGGGCTGCCGCATTATTCCGGATATTCACTTATCGTTGAGCCGAAAACGGTTTTTTATAACTTGATGAGAAAAGGAAAGCTTTTGCTCCCGACTGAAGAAACTGAAGCAGAAATGTATGGACTTCTGATGGAAAAAATGGAAGTTTCCGGCCTTAAACAGTATGAAATCAGTAATTTTGCCAAGCCGGGGTTTGAAAGCAGACACAACTTGGTATATTGGAACAATGAACAGTATTTTGGATTTGGAGCAGGTGCACACAGTTATACAAAAGACAGCCGGAACTCCAATTATGGCCCATTGAAGAAATATATGCTCCCGCTCGAGGAGGATCAGCTTCCTTTCATGGAACAGCATAAAGTGACCATTGCGGAAAAAATGGAAGAAGAGATGTTCCTCGGACTAAGAAAGACTGAGGGAGTATCCATTGAATTGTTCGAGCAAAAATTCGGCGAATCCATGATGGATATTTTCAATGCGCCGATAATAGAAATGTCTGAGCGTCAATTGGTGGAAATAGATAATGGGCATTTAAAATTGACAAGGGAAGGAAAGTTTTTAGGGAACGAGGTTTTTCAGTCCTTCCTCGGAGTAATTCAATCCTAAATCATTGACATCATTTTATCATTTTGATAATTTAATATTAGATTTAGCACTCATCATTTTAGAGTGCTAACAGAGGTGATGAATGTTGTTAACAGATCGACAACTTTTTATTCTTCAAGTCATAGTTGATGATTTCATTCGGTCTGCACAACCTGTCGGCTCACGCACCCTTTCAAAAAAAGAAGAAATCTCCTTTAGTTCCGCGACTATACGGAATGAAATGGCCGATCTCGAGGAATTGGGTTTCATTGAAAAAACCCACACTTCTTCAGGAAGGGTACCTTCGGATAAAGGATACAGGTTTTATGTAGACAATTTACTGTCTCCCCAAAAGCTGAATCCTAAGGATGTAGGAGTCATCAGGTCTATTTTTGCAGATAAGCTGTATGAGATGGAAAAAATCGTGCAGAATTCTGCGAAAATACTTTCCGAATTGACAAATTATACTGCTATCATCCTTGGACCTGAGGTTAAGGAAAATAAACTGAAGAGGCTTCAGATTGTTCCTCTGAACCAAGATACAGCCGTGGCGATCATCATTACTGATACCGGCCATGTGGAAAATAAACTTTTTCCTGTTCCGCCAGGGCTCGATTCAAGCGGACTGGAGAAGCTGGTCAATATTCTGAATTCGCGTTTGTCCGGAACACCGTTGGCTGATTTGAAAGATAAGATTTATAAAGAAGTCGCCCATATTTTGAGCCAGCATATTCAGAACTACGATTCCATCATGAAGACAATGGCGGAAACCATAACGGTTCCAAACCATGAAAAGATTTTTTTCGGCGGAAAAACAAACATGTTGAATCAGCCTGAATTCAATGATGTTCAAAAAATCAGGTCGATTATGAACCTTATAGAGCAAGAGCAGGGTATTTACGATCTGTTCAAAAAGGCTCCCAAAGGAATTCATGTAAAAATCGGCAAAGAGAACAACAATATCACGATGGAAAACTGCAGCTTGATAACGGCAACTTATTCCATGGGTGATGAACAATTAGGCAAAATTGCCATACTCGGCCCGACCCGGATGGAATATTCCAGGGTCATCAGCCTATTGGATTTCTTAACGCATGATATGTCTCTCGCATTGACGAATTTGTATCAAAGCGAATGATAGTGGACATATTGTTAGGGGAAATACATGAGGCTGATTCAAGTAGGGCGCATGTTCAGGATGGAATAATTCCTTCTTTTAGACAGCGCCCCGGAATCAGCCGTTAATCTTTATAGAATAGAAGCACACTATTTTAAGGAGGTGAAAGGCAATGGCAGAAAAAACAAACAACACTGGAGAAATGAACAATGAAGCAGTGGACGAAGTGGTAGAGGAAGTATTTGATGAAGCTGAATCTGTCGATGAAGAAACAGTTGAAGCGGCAGAACAGCAAAACGAAGAGGGTTCAAGTCTTGCTTCTGAATTGGAAGCAAAACTGGAAGAGTCCGAAAACCGCTACTTCCGTCTGCGCGCTGATTTTGAAAACTTCCGCCGACGTGTCAATTTAGACAAAGAATCGAGCGAAAAATATAGAGCGCAAAGCTTAATATCCGATCTACTTCCGGCCATTGATAATTTTGAGCGTGCTATGCAGATGGCACCTGAAAATGAACAGACAAAATCTCTTCTACAAGGGATGGACATGGTTTATAGAAGTTTGATCGAGGCATTGAAAAAAGAGGGTGTCGAACCGATCGAAGCAGTCGGAACAGAATTCGACCCACATCTTCACCAAGCGGTCATGCAAGTGGAAGACCCTGGCCATGAATCAAATGTCGTGGTTGAAGAATTCCAAAAAGGGTATAAGCTTAAAGATCGCGTCATCAGACCATCTATGGTTAAAGTCAATCAATAAACGATACATATAAATAAAGGAGGAAATCTTTCATGAGCAAAATCATTGGTATCGACTTAGGAACAACGAACTCATGTGTTGCTGTCCTTGAAGGCGGGGAAGCGAAAGTAATTCCAAATCCCGAAGGCAACCGCACTACACCTTCTGTAGTGGCATTCAAAAATGGCGAGCGTCAAGTTGGGGAAGTTGCAAAGCGCCAAGCCATCACAAATCCAAACACAATCATTTCTGTAAAACGTCATATGGGTACAGGCCATAAAATCGAAGCAGAAGGAAAAGAGTATACTCCACAAGAAATCTCTGCAATGATCCTTCAATATATTAAATCATACGCAGAAGACTATCTTGGCGAAAAGGTAGAGAAAGCTGTAATCACAGTTCCTGCTTATTTCAATGATGCTGAGCGCCAGGCTACAAAAGATGCTGGTAAAATTGCCGGCCTTGAAGTAGAGCGCATCATCAACGAGCCAACAGCTGCTGCTTTGGCATACGGTATGGATAAAATGGATGAAGACCAAACAATCCTGGTTTATGACCTTGGCGGCGGTACTTTTGACGTTTCTATCCTTGAACTGGGAGACGGAGTATTTGAAGTCCGCTCCACTGCAGGTGACAATCGTCTAGGTGGAGATGACTTCGACCAAGTCATCATTGACTACTTAGTACAGGAATTCAAAAAAGATAATGGCATCGACCTTTCAAAAGATAAAATGGCTCTTCAACGCCTGAAGGACGCTGCAGAGAAAGCGAAGAAAGATTTGTCTGGTGTAACATCCACTCAGATTTCCCTTCCATTCATCACTGCAGGGGAAGCAGGACCTCTTCATTTAGAAGTGTCTTTATCCCGCGCTAAATTCGATGAAATTTCTGCAGGTCTTGTAGAAAGAACAATGGGGCCAACTCGCCAAGCATTAAAAGATGCCGGCCTTTCCCCATCTGAAATCGATAAAGTAATTCTTGTCGGTGGATCAACACGAATCCCTGCCGTACAGGAAGCAATTAAAAAAGAAATCGGCAAAGACCCGCATAAAGGCGTTAACCCTGATGAAGTTGTTGCAATGGGTGCAGCAATCCAAGGTGGAGTACTTACCGGAGATGTAAAAGACGTCGTTCTTCTAGATGTCACTCCGCTATCCCTTGGAATTGAAACAATGGGCAGCGTGTTTACAAAATTGATCGAACGCAATACAACGATCCCTACTTCAAAATCACAGGTGTTCTCTACAGCGGCTGATAACCAAACAGCAGTTGATATCCATGTGCTTCAAGGGGAGCGTCCAATGGCGTCAGACAACAAAACCCTTGGCCGATTCCAATTGGCAGACATCCCGCCGGCACCGCGTGGAGTACCTCAAATCGAAGTTAAATTCGACATCGATAAAAACGGTATCGTAAATGTAAGTGCCAAAGATCTTGGCACAGGAAAAGAACAAAACATCACAATCAAATCTTCTTCCGGCCTTTCTGAAGATGAAGTACAACGCATGGTAAAAGAAGCAGAAGAAAATGCAGATGCAGATAAAAAGCGCAAAGAAGAAGTTGAGCTTCGCAATGAAGCAGACCAGCTTGTCTTCACCACTGAAAAGACTCTTAAAGACTTAGAAGGTAAAGTTGAAGAGGATGAAGTGAAAAAAGCGGAGGCTGCCAAAGATGAATTGAAAGCAGCAATCGAAAAGAACGACTTGGAAGAAATCCGTACAAAGAAAGATGCTCTTCAAGAAATCGTTCAAAATCTTTCCATGAAGCTTTATGAAGAGGCTGCAAAGCAACAGCAGGCTCAACAAGGCGCAGATGGGGATGCAAAAGGCAAAGATGATGATGTCGTTGATGCAGAATACGAAGAAGTAAACGACGATAAATAATCTAAGCTGGTCAAGTTAAAACATTGAACGAAAAAGTCAAAGTCAGGTCATTCTTGGCTTTGGCTTTTTGTTTGGCATGAGGCGCCTTCCGCTTTTAATGCTTGCAACTAAATTTTGTTCAATGTTAAAATAATCTTTATGTGAATCGAATCGGGAGTGAATTTTATGAGCAAACGGGATTTTTATGAGGTCCTAGGCCTTTCTAAAGGTGCAAATAAAGACGAAATTAAAAAGGCGTATCGAAAGCTTTCTAAAAAATATCATCCTGATATCAATAAGGAAGCGGATGCTGCCGATAAATTTAAAGAAATAAAAGAAGCCTATGAAGTCTTGAGCGACGATCAAAAACGCGCTCATTATGACCAATTCGGCCATACCGATCCTAATCAGGGATTCGGAGGATTTGGCGGTGGATCAGATTTCGGAGGCGGTTTTGGAGGATTCGAAGATATCTTCAATACCTTCTTTGGAGGCGGAGGCGGCCGCAGACGCGATCCGAATGCCCCTCGACAAGGTGCGGATCTGCAATATACTATGACTCTTTCGTTTGAAGATGCCGTATTTGGCAAAGAAACGGAAATAGAAATTCCTCGCGAAGAAACGTGTGAGACATGCCATGGATCTGGTGCAAAGCCGGGTACTAAACCGGAAACATGTTCCCATTGTAAAGGTGCAGGTCAGCTGAATGAAGAGCAGAATACACCATTCGGAAGAATTGTGAACCGAAGAGTCTGCCATTACTGCAATGGTACCGGCAAAGAAATCAAAGATAAATGTACTACTTGCGGTGGAACAGGAAAAGTTCAAAAGCGCAGAAAAATTAGCGTTAAGATTCCTGCCGGTATAGATGATGGTCAGCAGCTTCGAATTTCAGGACAGGGCGAACCGGGAATCAATGGCGGCCCTGCAGGCGATCTTTATGTGGTGTTCCATGTAAGATCCCATGAATTCTTTGACCGGGACGGCGACGATATTTATTGTGAAATGCCGATAACATTTGTTCAATCTGCACTTGGTGATGAAATAGAAGTACCTACCCTACATGGCAAGGTGAAGCTGAAAATCCCTGCTGGAACACAGACTGGAACGCGCTTCAGATTAAAAGGAAAAGGCGTCCCGAATGTAAGGGGATATGGCACCGGCGATCAGCATATCAAAGTGAAGGTTGTGACTCCAACAAGGCTGGATGATAGACAAAAGCAGCTGTTGAGAGAATTTGCAGAGATCAGCGGAAGTGTTCCTGATGAACAGCAAGAAAGCTTTTTTGATAAAGTCAAACGCGCCTTTAAAGGCGAATAATACTGAAACGGAGTTGGTAGTTCAATGAAATGGTCAGAAATTAGCATCCATACGACAAATGAAGCGGTTGAACCGATTTCAAACATCCTTCATGAGGCAGGTGCCAGTGGAGTGGTGATCGAGGATCCTTTCGAATTAGAGAAAGAGCGGGAAGACCAATTCGGCGAAATCTACCAACTTAATCCTGATGACTATCCTGAAGAGGGTGTCATCGTAAAGGCGTATCTCCCAGTCAATAGCTTCCTCGGTGAGACGGTTGAAGAAATCAAACTGGCTATTACCAATCTTGTATTGTTCAATATCGATATCGGCTTGAATCATGTCACAATCAGTGAAGTAAACGAAGAAGAGTGGGCAACAGCATGGAAAAAGTATTACAACCCTGTGAAGATTTCAGAGAAGTTTACAATTGTTCCTACTTGGGAAGAATATCAGCCTGTCAATAGTGATGAACTGATCATTGAACTCGATCCAGGGATGGCCTTTGGAACTGGTACTCACCCAACTACTGTAATGTGTATACAAGCATTGGAGCGGACAGTGAAAAAAGGCGATCAAGTAATTGATGTGGGTACGGGTTCTGGTGTTTTGAGTATTGCTGCAGCCATGCTGGGTGCTGAAAAAGTAACAGCTTTGGATCTTGATGAGGTAGCTGTGAACTCTGCGCGACTCAACATCAAACTAAACAAAGTCCACGATATTGCCTCTGTTGCACAAAACAACTTGTTGAATGGAATCGATCAACAAGTGGATGTGGTTGTTGCCAATATATTGGCGGAAGTAATCCTTCTATTTACGGAAGATGCTGCAGCGGCAGTGAAGCCTGGAGGCTATTTCATCACCTCAGGAATAATCGGGCAGAAAAAACAGATGGTCAAGGATGCCCTTGAATCAGCAGGATTCGCAATCGAAGAAACCATGCTTATGGAGGACTGGGTTGCAATCATTGCAAAGAAAAAGTAAAAGATTAGCCATGAACAGGGGTGCCCTCGATGCAAAGGTATTTTATTCCGGAACCATATAATGGAGAAGACAAAGTGATATTGCATGGTGAGCAGTTTCACCATATTGTCAGAGTCCTTCGGATGAAGGAAGGCGATTCCTTTTACATTGTGTTTAAAAGCGGGGAAGCGGCCATCGCAGAGATACAAGAAATTTCCAATGAAGAACTTGCTGCTGCCATTGTAGAATGGGAGCATAGTTACAAAGAACTGCCGATCGATGTGGCCATCGTGAGCGGTCTGCCAAAAGGGGATAAATTGGAATTGATCGTACAAAAAGGGACAGAATTGGGCGCCAATCACTTTGTCCCTTTTATAGCCGACCGCTCCATCGTGAAATGGGATGAAAAAAAAGGAACAAAAAAGGTGGAGCGATGGAATAAAATTGCTCTTGAAGCTGCGGAGCAGTCGCATCGTAATGTGGTGCCTATTGTAGATGCGCCCATCAAGCTAAAGCAGCTGTTAGAATTGTCGAAGGATTATGATTATAAATTGGCTGCTTTTGAGGAAAGTGCAAAAAAAGGAGAAAAATCTGCTTTTGCCGCTATATTGCAGGAAATTCAACCCGGACAATCCGTCATGATTGCTTTTGGGCCAGAAGGCGGGTTAAGTGAAAAAGAAGCAGCGATGTTCGAAGAGAACGGTTTTATCCTTTGCGGCCTCGGGCCAAGAATATTAAGAACGGAAACAGCGCCGTTATATGCATTATCGGCCATTTCCTATCAATTTGAGTTATTGAGGTGAATAGAATGCCAACTGTTGCTTTTCATACACTTGGATGTAAAGTGAATCATTACGAAACAGAAGCTATTTGGCAATTATTTAAAGCAAATGGATATGAACGGACAGAGTTTGAGTCAACCTCTGATGTTTATGTCATTAATACATGTACTGTAACAAATACCGGAGATAAAAAAAGCCGCCAGGTCATCCGCCGTGCCATCAGGAAGAACCCAGACGCTGTCATCTGTGTGACAGGGTGCTATGCGCAGACTTCCCCGGCTGAAATTATGGCCATTCCAGGAGTAGACGTTGTCGTCGGGACACAGGACAGGGTCAAGATGCTTGAATATATTGAACAATTTAAACAAGAACGCCAGCCAATCAATGGTGTAAGAAATATCATGAAAAATAGAGTTTATGAAGAGCTAGATGTACCTGCATTTACAGACCGCACGAGAGCCTCACTGAAAATTCAGGAAGGCTGCAATAACTTCTGTACATTCTGCATTATCCCTTGGGCACGTGGATTGATGAGATCCCGTGATCCACAGGAAGTCATTCGCCAGGCGCAGCAGCTCGTTGATGCAGGATATAAAGAAATCGTCCTTACCGGAATCCATACAGGCGGATACGGTGAAGATATGAAGGATTACAACCTTGCTCAATTACTGAAGGATATTGAGAAGAATGTAAAAGGTATCAAAAGACTTCGAATCTCTTCTATCGAAGCAAGCCAGCTTACCGATGAAGTCATTGAGGCCATCGATCAGTCAAATATCGTAGTCCGCCATCTTCATATTCCACTTCAATCTGGTTCAAATACCGTTCTGAAGAGAATGAGAAGAAAATACACCATGGAATTCTTCGGAGAAAGATTGTCCATGCTTAAGAAGGCTCTGCCTGGACTTGCTGTGACTTCTGACGTCATTGTAGGGTTCCCTGGAGAATCTGAGGAAGAATTTATGGAAACTTATAATTTTATAAAAGAACATAAATTTTCCGAGCTTCACGTATTCCCTTATTCGAAGAGAACAGGAACACCTGCTGCAAGAATGGAAGATCAGATTGATGAAGAAGTCAAAAACGAGCGTGTTCACCGCTTGATTAACCTCTCTGATCAGCTTGCAAAAGAATATGCTTCTCAATTTGAGGATGAAGTGCTTGAAGTCATCCCGGAAGAAGCGTTTAAAGAAGCAGAAATGGAAGGAATGTATGTAGGCTACACAGATAACTATCTGAAAGTTGTCTTCCCTGCATCAGAAGAAATGATAGGAAAGCTTGTAAAAGTGAAAATCACCAAAGCAGGATATCCATATAATGAAGGACAGTTCGTACGTGTCCTTGAAGACCTTCCAACCCAGGAAGAAACAGAACAAGTTGTTTAACTTCGATAGCCGCAGAGATTTTCTGCGGCTTTTTTATGAGAATAATAAAAAACAAAAATGCTTAATCTAAAAAGAAAAAATTATGTCGAATTTCTAAAGGAACAATGGTATATTAAAGAGGTACGTACAACTGAAAGGGGTTTTATGACATGACACAAAATATTGCAAAAATGATTGATCATACACTATTAAAGCCAGAAGCAACAAATGCCCAAATTGAGGTATTATGCTCAGAAGCAAAAGAATACGGATTCGCTTCCGTCTGCGTCAATCCTACATGGGTGGCAAAGGCATACGAAATGCTTAAAGATACTGATGTTTTAGTTTGTACTGTAATCGGTTTCCCATTAGGTGCAAGCACTCCTGAAACAAAAGCGTTCGAAACAAAGAACGCTATTGAAAATGGTGCTAAAGAAGTCGATATGGTCATTAATATCGGTGCATTGAAAGATGGAAACAATGATCTAGTTGAAAAAGACATTAGAGCTGTTGTCGAAGCAGCTAAAGGCAAAGCGTTGACAAAAGTCATCATCGAAACTTGCCTTCTTACTGATGAAGAAAAAGTCCGTGCATGTGAACTTTCAGTAAAAGCTGGAGCGGATTATGTGAAAACTTCAACTGGATTCTCAACTGGCGGTTCAACCCCGGAAGACGTTGCACTTATGAGAAAGACTGTGGGCCCGGATGTCGGCGTAAAAGCTTCAGGCGGAGTAAGAAGTGCTGAAGATGCAGACAAAGTGATCAAAGCTGGCGCAACAAGAATCGGAGCAAGCTCAGGCGTGAAAATCGTACAAGGTTTGACTGCAGATTCAGATTATTAATTTTCAATGAGTGAAGTGAAGGCGATAATGCCTTCACTTCATTTTTTTATCCCATGAACATGTTCAATGAATTTTCCGAATTTCATTGAAAAAGGCAGGACGATTATTGAGCAAAGAATATTATAAATGACACTGGCATGGGCAAGCTGCGAGGCTGGACCATCAGAAAAAAATGCGGAGACTCGTCCCAGTTGATGAATGAATGGGAAAAATAATAATGCCCCTCCAATATTGAGCCAAACATGGGCAAAAGCAGTGAGCCTTGCCTCATTCCCTGCACCGATAGCTGCAAGGAGCGCAGTGATGCATGTCCCGATATTGGCGCCTATCATGAATGAAATGGCAGAATCAAGTGAAACGGTATCTGCTTGAAGAAAACTCATCATCATCCCGGTTGTTGCTGTGCTTGATTGGACAGCTGCTGTAAAGACAGCTCCAAAAACCAATGGGATAATCAGCGAGTGATCCATAAAAAGGAATATTTTTTTTACGAACCCATACTTAAGCAGCGGATCTGCAAGCCACTCAAACCCGCGCATGGCTGCAAAAACAAGGGCAAGTCCTATAAGGACCCATCCTGTGCTCCTAGCTGTACGTTTTCTAAAGAATAAAAGAAGGAATCCAGGAATGGCTGCAGGCAAAATAAACGAATCAATCGGGAATGAAATAAACTCAAGAGTGAATGTGGTGCCGATATTTGTTCCTAAAATCACCCCGATAGTCTGCGGAAAAGTAATCAGTCCTGCAGATACAAACCCGATTGTCATGACCATGACTGCTGCACTGCTGTGCAAGATCCCTGTTACAGCAGTACCGGCCGCCATTCCTTTCAACGGAGTTTCAGTAAAGCGGTGAAGCCATCTATTCAATTGCTTTCCAGATAAATTATATAAACCAATCCTCATCCAAGTGATTCCCAGAATGAAGCATAAAATGAAAGATAAAAATAATAGCAGCAGCAATGATTTCCCCTCCTATTGTTAATCATATGAAGAAAAAATAGGGGACATGCCAATATATATGAAGAATTCCGCTGTAAAATCTTGACCTGATGAAACAGTTATATTATAATTGCAAAGTACATGGTATTCCGCATTAATAAATGGGTTGAATTAACTTTGTTAAGCGGACAAGATGTATTAAGCTATTCCTGATGGATAGCTCAATACGAGGATGCATGAGAAATCACTCTTTGCATTTGCATGTACGTGTAGTGTGTTCGGAGGGAGGGAAAGAGAGATGTCAAAAACAGTTGTTCGTAAAAACGAATCGCTTGAAGATGCTCTTCGTCGCTTCAAACGCTCAGTTTCTAAAACAGGAACTTTACAAGAGTACAGAAAGCGCGAATTTTATGAAAAGCCAAGCGTAAAACGCAAGAAAAAGTCCGAAGCTGCTAGAAAACGCAAGTTTTAAGAGAGGGTGTAGTTATGAGTCTTCTCGAACGTTTAAACGGTGATATGAAACAAGCGATGAAGAATAAGGAAAAAGAGAAGCTCTCCGTTATTAGAATGCTTAAAGCTGCATTGCAAAATGAAGCTATTAAATTAGGCAAACAAGAATTAACGGAAGACGAAGAGTTGACAGTTCTTTCTCGCGAAGTCAAGCAACGCAAAGACTCCCTTCTGGAATTTGAAAACGCTGGTCGAGAAGATTTGGCGGAAAAAGTTCGCACAGAAATAACTTTCGTTGAAATATACATGCCTAAACAGCTGTCAGAGGAAGAAGTTGCACAGATTGTTAAACACACTATTTCTGAAGTAAACGCTTCATCTAAAGCTGATATGGGTAAAGTGATGAGTGCGCTGATGCCTAAAGTAAAAGGCAAAGCAGATGGGTCACTCGTGAGCAAACTCGTTCAACAACTTTTATCTTAACATAACTATTACAAAGATCCGCAAAGATTGCTTTGCGGATCTTTTTCATGTCTAATATAAAGTATTTATAAATATATTTCGGAAAACTGAAACCTTTTGTGAAGAAAAGCGTAGAAGAAAATAAGATTATGAATAAGGAGGGAGGCGGCATCGGTGAGAATGAAGAAAAAGATTGCAGCAATCCTGCTATTGTTCATGGCAGTATTATTGATTCCTAGTATTGCCAAGGGATCTGCACAGCATAAACTGGTTTATATCATCCCTGTCCATGATGAAATTAGCAGATCGCTTACGGTCTTTATTGACAAATCGATTAAAGAAGCAGAAAAAAATAATGCTGATCTCATTTTGTTTGATATGGATACTCCGGGTGGATCAGTATCAGAAGCTGTGAACATTGGGAAAAAGTTTGAAGAGACCGAGATTGAGTCTGCAGTCTATGCCGATTCCAGGGCATTATCTGCAGGGGCGTATATTGCATTGCACGCCGATCATATTTATATGACCCCTAATGCCACGATGGGAGCATCGGCAATCGTCGACCAAAAAGGGAATATGGCAGATAAAAAAGCAAAAAGCTTTTGGAGAGCAGCAATGAAGAATGCAGCGGAGCAGCATGGAAGGAATCCGGAATATGCAATAGCAATGGCAGATCCGGAATTCGATATGCCAAATTTAAATGCAGGCAAAGGGGATTTATTGACATTGACTGCTGACCAGGCTGAAAAAGTCCGCTACTCAGAAGGAACCTACAAAAATGTAGAATCCTTATTATCGGACATCGGATATAAGGATGCGAAAGTAGTGAAAATGGACTTAAGTCCATCTGAAAAATTCGCAAAGTTCCTGACAAATCCCTTCATTGTTCCAATCCTTTTGACTGTTGCAAGCCTTGGTCTCGTACTCGAATTATATTCACCTGGTTTTGGGATAGCCGGGACAGCTGGCCTTAGTGCACTTGTATTGTTTTTTTATGGGCACCTTGTATCGGGATTGGCTGGATACGAGTCGCTTGTGATGTTCATCATCGGGCTCCTTCTCTTAGTCATAGAATTGTTTGTGCCTGGGGCTATTGCAGGAATACTAGGCGCAGCGGCAATCATCGTAAGCTTATACATGGCAGCAGGGAATGTGATGTATATGGGTATTTCTATTTTAATTGCTGCAGCTGCAGCAATCATTGGAATGATTGTTATGGTGAAAATTTTCGGTAAGCAAATGAAGATGTTTAAAAAAATGATTCTTTTTGACTCTACCAATACCGAGAGCGGATATGTATCAAATGTAAATAGGCTGGAGCTTATTGGGCGCATCGGAATTGCCAAGACTCCTCTACGGCCTGCGGGGACCATTCTCATCGATGATGAAAGAGTGGATGTCGTTAGTGAAGGCGGATACATTGCCAAGGATGTAAAGGTCATGGTGATGAAAGTGGAAGGGTCGCGGATCATTGTACGGGAATATTTAAAAACAGAAGAATTTTAAGGAGGAAATGTTGATGGATGCAGGAACGATACTTATTTTATTGGCCATTGCATTAGGGATCATCGTATTAGCTGTATTATTTACATTTGTCCCTGTCATGCTTTGGGTTTCAGCATTGGCAGCCGGAGTAAGGATAAGTATATTTACCTTGATTGGAATGAGGCTGAGACGCGTTATCCCAAGCAGGGTAATCAATCCTTTGATTAAAGCATCAAAAGCAGGATTGAATGTCACAATCAATCAGTTGGAAAGCCACTACCTTGCCGGAGGGAATATTGACAGGGTGGTCAATGCACTGATTGCGGCACACCGGGCGAATATTGAACTTTCATTTGAACGATGCGCTGCTATCGACCTTGCAGGCAGGGATGTGTTGGATGCCGTTCAAATGAGTGTAAACCCAAAAGTAATTGAAACGCCATTTATTGCCGGAGTGGCAATGAATGGGATTGAAGTGAAAGCGAAAGCAAGGATCACTGTCCGGGCCAATATTGAAAGATTGGTAGGGGGAGCAGGTGAAGAAACCGTCATTGCCCGTGTTGGGGAAGGGATTGTCAGTACGATCGGTTCTTCCGAGGATCATAAAAAGGTACTGGAAAATCCAGACTTGATTTCACAAACCGTCTTGACTAAAGGTTTGGATGCCGGTACTGCATTTG
This sequence comes from Falsibacillus pallidus, assembly GCF_003350505.1. Classification (NCBI taxonomy): domain Bacteria; kingdom Bacillati; phylum Bacillota; class Bacilli; order Caryophanales; family Bacillaceae; genus Falsibacillus; species Falsibacillus pallidus. The sequence goes on along the minus strand of NZ_QQAY01000003.1, from coordinate 66,933 downwards.
AAATCCTCTCCATTGATATTGCTGATGTTGATATCGGCAAAAATATCGGTGCGGAACTTCAAACGGAACAAGCGGATGCAGACAAAAAAATCGCACAAGCTAAAGCTGAAGAAAGACGTGCAATGGCTGTCGCGAACGAACAGGAAATGAAGGCAAAAGTTCAGGAGATGCGGGCGAAAGTGGTTGAATCCGAGGCAGAGGTCCCTCTTGCCATGGCAGAAGCTTTGAGGGCAGGGAATATCGGCGTAATGGACTATATGAACTTTAAGAACATTGATGCGGATACAGACATGCGTGAATCCATTGGCAAAATGACAGGGGATGCTAAGGAAAAGCCAAAAAATACGAAGTGATTGCCCCTAACTGAAGGGAGGTTCCAGCAATGGAAATTCTCATTCCTATTGCAATAGGGATCATTGGACTGATTTTTAAAAAAATCGCGGAACAAAAGAAAGTTAATGAACCTGGCCAGATTAAGAAAACGCCAGTTGAACAACAGTCGATTAGTGAAAAAGCAGTAATTCAGTCTTCAAAGTCAAGGATGAATTCGGCTGAGGCTCGAACTGACTACTATAATAAGAAAAAGACAGCAGAAGAAACGGTTGTCCAAAATACCGCAGACAGCGCCCAAAAGGAAGACAAGGAAACCTGGGGCCCATTTGGATCGGAGCTGACAGGTGATGAGCTTGTAAGATCTGTTGTGCTTGGCGAAATATTAGGTCCGCCTAAATCGAAGAAACCATACCGCAGATAGAATTAGACAAGTATTGACGACTATCGTTTCTATGAATGTATTTAAATAAAAAAATGTGCTGAACCCGCTTTTTTTCTCATACATATGAGAGGAAAGGGGGTTCTTTTTTATGGCCAAAAATATCGCACAAAGGGTTCGGACCTGGATGACTAAAAAAATGGACCTGCCGGAAGATGTCATAATGGACCTTCCTCGAATCACCATGATTGGACAAATACATATTTATATTGAAAATCACAGAGGACTATTGGGTTTTTCAGATAGAGAAGTGAGGCTGCTGTTAAAACAAGGGCAGCTCTTGATCAAAGGTGACTCTTTTGTCATCAAAACTATATTGCCCGAAGAAATCATGCTAGAAGGAAAAATTGGTGAAGTCCTGTATTTGGATGAATAGGAGGAAAAAGTCTTGAAGAATCATTGGCTGACTTTTTTTGGAGGAACCGTGAAAGTAAAGGTGCAAGGCGGCGGTTTAGAACGATTCATTAATGCACTAATCCGATCGAATATGTCAGTATGGAATGTGAAGAGGCAGGGAAGCGATACTATTACCTTCATGATGCGTCTGGATGATATTTCTGTCCTTCGAAAGGTAAAAAGATCTTTCCCTTGTAAACTGTCATTCCTAAGGGGGGAAGGAGCACCTTTTTTGTTGAAAAGATCCATGAAGAATGCCGGTTTTATGTTAGGTATCCTTCTTTTCTTTGTAATCATTACTATTCTATCCAATATCGTATGGGGGATAGAAATCAAGGGAGCGACCCCCCAAACGGAACATTCAATTCGGAAACAGTTGGATCGAATGGGTGTGCAGGTTGGTAAATCTCAGTTCTTTATGAAGGATGTTGAATCGATACAACGGGAATTAAGTAATTCATTAGACAACATCACTTGGGTTGGTGTGGTCTTGAAAGGGACAACTTATCATTTTCAAGTGGTCGAAAAAAATGCACCTGAGAAAGTGGTGGAAACTGGTTTCCAAAACTTAATCGCATCCAAAAAGGCCACTATTGTAAAAATGTTTGTGGAAGAAGGACAAACAATGGTCAGTGTGCATGACAATGTAGACAAAGGGCAGGTTTTAGTGTCAGGCTATATCGGTAAGGACAAGCATGCAAAATTGGTCGCTTCTAAAGGAGAAGTCTGGGGACAGACATGGTATAAAAGCAGTGTGGAAATTCCACTCGAATCAGAATTTCATGTATTGACAGGAAAGGAAAAAATTAAACATACCATTAAGCTATGGAATTGGGAATTCCCGATTTGGGGCTTCGGCGATAATAAAATGAAGGAACATGTAGAAGATAAGGTAAAACATCCAGTCAAATTTTTAAAATGGACATTGCCAATCAGCTATAATAAAACCACCATTAGAGAAGAAGAAACCGGGAAAAGGACATATACAAAAACAGATGCTTTAAGAGAAGGCAAAGAGCTTGCGAGAAACAGTCTGAAAGCGCAATTGGATAAAGATGCAAAAATCATAGATGAAAAAGTTTTGCATGAAAAAGTCGAGAATGGTAAAGTAGTCTTATCATTATACTTCCAAGTTGTAGAAAACATTGCGATTGGACAACCGATCATTCAAGGAGACTAACGAATGTCAGAAAACCTAAAAGAAATGAATCTGCACATAGATAATCCGAACGAAGCAATTGCATTATTTGGAAATTCCGACTCTAACTTAAAAATTATGGAGGATGAGCTGGGGGTTTCCATTGTCACCCGCGGCGAGGCCATTTACGTTTCAGGTGATGAAGATTCAGTATCCCTTGTAAACGAATTGATTCAAGAACTTCTCTTTGTTATTCGCAAAGGGATAAACATCAGCGGACGGGATGTATTGTATGCCGTTGAATTAGGGAAAAAAGGAAGACTTGAGTCTTTTTCCGATCTTTATGAAGAAGAAATAACGAAAAATGCAAAAGGCAAGCCGATTCGTGTCAAAACGCTGGGACAGCGCCAGTATATTTCTGCCATTAAAAAGAAGGACCTTGTTTTTGGAATAGGTCCTGCTGGAACAGGTAAGACCTACTTGGCGGTTGTCATGGCTGTCGCTGCCCTTAAACTTGGCAGCGTGAAAAGAATCATTCTTACGAGGCCGGCAGTTGAAGCCGGTGAAAGCCTTGGGTTCCTGCCTGGAGACCTGAAGGAAAAAGTCGATCCTTATTTAAGGCCGCTATATGATGCCCTGAATGATGTCCTAGGAGCAGAGCATACACAGAGGCTTATTGAAAGAGGCACAATCGAAATCGCTCCCCTTGCCTATATGCGCGGCAGGACATTGGACGATGCTTTTGTCATCTTGGATGAGGCTCAAAATACGACGCAGGCACAGATGAAAATGTTCCTTACCAGACTTGGATTTGATTCAAAAATGGTCATTACAGGGGATAGGACCCAAATTGATTTGCCAAAAGGAGCCCAATCAGGGCTGGTTGCCTCAGAAAAAATCCTTAAGGATATTTCCGGCATCTCCTTTGTATACCTGGAACATAGCGATGTAGTAAGACATCCTCTTGTTTCAAGCATCATTCAAGCATATGAAAAAAATGACCAATAAAAACTAACCGGCAATGAAGTCATCTCATCACAGACTTCATTGCCGGTTTTTCTTCTTCCTAATGGGTGCATGTTTGGAAAAATATAAATGAAGATGAAATTTGATGAAAAAACTGTTATCATTTTACATAATCACATATGGTCAATAGGACTTATTAGGACTTACCTATCTATTAGGTGATAGGAGAGGATAAAGTGGAAACGTTAATCTCGAAAATTCGCAATTTTCTAAGCATGAAGATGTTTACAGGAATCATCTTCATCGGGCTTGCCCTTTTGATTTACGGAATGCTGTACAGTAATGTGAAGCCGGAGACATATGATATTGAGCTGTTTTCTGTTGCACAGAAAAATATATATTCGCCAAAAACCGTAATTGATGAACAAAAGTCCGAGATTGAGAAGGATAAAGCTGCAGAAGAGGTCCCGAATGTCTATGAATATAAAAAGGAAGCAGCTCAAAATAGGGTAGCTCTCATTTCCTCCGTTTTTGATTTTATTGAAGAGGTAAGGCAGGAGCCTTCTGACGAAGGGGATTCTGCAGCAGAGGGGGATCTTCCTGATGAAACGGGGGTTGATTCAATCACTGCATCAGGTAAGCCCAAAAAGACAATTGATGAACAATTATCTTCTTTAAAGGAGAAACTCTCCAAAAACACTACTGAAGATGTGACAAAATATCTGCCTGACTCCGTATTCAAGTCTCTCCTTGAAGCGAATGAATCAGAACTATCAAGGGTCAAAAGCGTGGTATTGAATCAAATTGAATCCATAATGGGTGATAAAATCAAAGAAGAAGAAGTCCAGGGCGCCCGAAAGGAACTCGAAAAAAGGATGACTTCATTAAGTTTTACAAAGCCCGTCCTTGATGCAGGAATTGAATTGGGGAAGTACGCCATCGTCCCGAATAATATATACAGTCCAGAATTAACGAAGGAACGCAAGCAGCAGGCAATGGATGCGATTGAACCCGAGAAGATCTTTCAAGGGGAGCTGCTGGTGCAAAAGGATCAAACCATTGATAAAGAAGTATACAGGAAACTGAAGCTTTTAGGACTGTTAAAAAGCAACCCTACTATAAAGCCGTTGATAGGATTGGCCATTTTTGTCTTCATGATTGTCGGAACGCTGTATCTCCATTATCACCATGTTAAGGAACCAGAGGAAAAAAATCAGAACCGCTTGATTATGATCAGCATCATCCTCTTGTCGTCTTTATTGATCATGAAAGTAATCGATTTAGTGGAAGAATTGGACATAGAAGATATCGCGTATTTATTTCCAGCTGCAATGGCTCCTATGCTTGTGAGAATCCTATTGAATGATCGTGTGGCAATGATCGTCACTATCATCCTGGCCGCATGCGGCAGCATCATCTTCCACGGCGGGGTGGACGGTACGATTGATGTGGAGATTGCCCTGTATATTCTTTTCAGCGGACTATCAGGTATCTTATTCATATCCAATCAAAAGCATAGAGTGAATATTTTGCAGGCAGGGATCTTTGTTTCATTTGTCAATGTGCTGCTGCTGTTCTTCCTTGTATTGATGGGGAACGGACAGTTTACACGAATGGAATATGTTTATTACATTATCTTTGCTTTTGTATCCGGGATTACTTCAGCAGTATTGACGATAGGCTTCCTTCCGTTTTTTGAAGCTGGATTTGGTATTTTATCATCAATGAAGCTCATCGAATTATCCAATCCAAATCATCCATTGTTAAAGAAAATATTGACTGAGGCACCTGGTACCTACCATCACAGTGTAATGGTTGCCAATTTGGCTGAGGCTGCCTGTGAGGCAATCGGTGAGAATGGCCTGCTTGCACGAGTAGGCTGCTACTATCATGATATTGGCAAGACAAAAAGGCCAGTCTTTTTTATCGAGAATCAAGTGAATATTGATAATCCTCATGATCGGTTATCACCCGAGGCAAGCAAGGATATCATCATTGCCCATGCCACCGACGGAGCGAATATGCTGAGGAAATATAAAATGCCTCAGGAAATCATCGATATTGCGGAACAGCATCATGGGACGACGCTTTTGAAGTATTTTTATTATAAAGCGAAGGAAAAAGATGAAGATATTGATGAAGCAAGCTTCAGATACCCCGGACCTAAGCCGCAGACTAAAGAAGCGGCAATCATCGCTGTGGCAGACAGTGTGGAAGCAGCTGTCCGGTCAAAAAACAACCCTTCACCGGAGGAAATCAGCAAAGTGGTCCATCAAATTGTTCAAGACCGTTTGAAGGATGGACAATTCAGTCAATGTGATATAACCTTGAAAGAGCTTGAGGTAGTGAAGAAGACATTTTGTGAAACGCTGAATGGTATATTCCACTCAAGGATAGAATATCCAGAAATGAAAAAACAGAAGGTGAAAGAAGCATGACGTTGATGATTGATTTTATGGATGAAACCAATGAAATATCCATGGATGACCAGGAACTTGTTCAAAGCTTATTGGACTTTGCGGCAAAAATGGAAGAAGTCGAACCGGATAGTGAACTTTCGATTACTTTCGTTGATAATGAAAAAATACAGGAAATCAATCGACAATACAGAGATAAGGATAGTGCTACAGATGTTATTTCTTTTGCACTCGAAGAGCTTGGCGAAGGGGAATTAGAAATAGTTGGTGCAGACATGCCGCGGGTTTTAGGTGATATCATCATTTCTGTCCCAAAAACAAGAGAACAGGCAGAGGAATATGGACATTCTTTTTCAAGGGAGTTAGGATTCCTTGCACTCCATGGATTCCTTCATCTGCTGGGCTACGACCATTTGACAGAAGAAGAGGAAAAAGAAATGTTTGGACGCCAAAAAGAGATTTTGGACAGTTATGGACTTAAAAGAGCTTAGGCAGTCATCGAAAATCCGGCAGTTTGCAGCTTCTTTCTTGTTTGCGGGCAACGGGCTTAAATATGTCATGAAGCATGAAAGGAATTTCAAATTCCATATTGGAGCTTCTATCATTGCCATTATTCTCGGCACCCTCCTTTCTTTAGAAAAATGGGAATGGCTGATTCTGCTGTTGACGATCTCAGGTGTCCTTTCCTTGGAAATAATCAATACAGCCATTGAGAAAACGGTGGACTTGGTAACGGAGGAATACCATCCGACAGCTAAAATGGCAAAAGACTTGGCTGCCGGCGCTGTCCTGCTGGCTGCCATCTTTTCCGTCATCATCGGATGCATACTTTTCCTTCCGAAAATTGCACACTTTTTTCTTTAATTCATAAACTAATATTGATTGAGTGGGATGTGGATGATTTTTCTGCATCCTTTTTCTATATACCGATATTGGAAAGGTAATAAGAGAAAAATTTCCTAAATAATGTGCATCTGTTTGAAAACGTTTTAGAATTGGGATAAAATGAATTCACTGCAGCAATTCATGTCCTAAATAATTGATTTTTTTGAATTTTATAATTTTTATATTACATTTCTGTTATTCACAGCAAATGAGGCTTGGATTTGTAGTAAAATAGAAGTATAGACAACAAAGGAGAAATCGTAGATGAATTCACAGCAATTAATCATAGAAGCGAAAAACGCCAGAGAAAAAGCCTATGTCCCTTATTCCAAGTTCAAAGTTGGCGCTGCCCTATTGACGAAGGATGGAAAGGTGTACCACGGCTGCAATATAGAAAATGCCGCATACAGCATGTGCAACTGTGCGGAAAGGACGGCTCTCTTCAAAGCGTATTCTGAAGGAGATACTCAGTTTGAAGCAATTGCAGTAGTTGCAGATACTACAAGACCGGTTCCTCCGTGTGGCGCATGCCGTCAAGTGATCTCTGAACTTTGTTCAAAAGATATGAAAGTCATCCTGACCAATCTGAATGGCGATATCCATGAACTGACAGTAGATGAATTGCTCCCAGGTGCATTCTCTCCGGAGGATCTACATGAGTAATCGTGAACACAAATCAGGATTTATTTCCATTATCGGAAGGCCGAACGTAGGGAAATCCACTTTTCTTAATCGGGTCATCGGCCAAAAAATCGCCATCATGAGTGATAAGCCGCAGACTACAAGAAACAAAGTCCAAGGGGTTTATACACAGGAAGATGCACAGATGATTTTCATTGATACACCTGGAATTCACAAACCAAAGCACAAACTAGGGGATTTCATGATGAAAGTCGCCCAAAATACGCTGAGGGAAGTGGACTTGATCCTCTTTATGGTAAATGCCGACGAAGGCTATGGCCGTGGGGATGAATTTATTATCGAAAAATTAAAGGAAGTCAAGACGCCGGTGTTTCTTGTTGTGAACAAGATCGATCAGCTTCAGCCTGATGAGCTATTGCCGATTATTGAACAATATAGAGAATTCTATCCCTTCAAAGAAATTGTTCCGATTTCTGCGCTTGAAGGCAATAATGTTGACCGTTTGCTGGAGCAGATTAAATTGCTGCTGCCGGAAGGCCCGCAATATTATCCGGCAGATCAAGTCACGGACCATCCAGAACGATTCATTGTGTCTGAACTAATTCGTGAAAAGGTCTTGCATTTGACAAGGGAAGAAATTCCGCATTCCATTGCAGTTGTAATCGATAAAATGTCCAAAGACGACAATAAAGATGTCATTCATGTCATGGCGACAATTGTGGTAGAAAGAGATTCCCAAAAAGGAATCGTTATAGGCAAGCAAGGTAAATTGCTGAAGGAAGTCGGCAAGAGAGCTCGCTTGGATATTGAAAATCTCCTTGGTTCAAAAGTCTTCCTTGAACTGTGGGTAAAGGTTCAAAAAGATTGGAGAAACAAATCAATCCATCTTAAGGATTTTGGATTCAGGGACGACGATTACTGATCATCGTAATTTCATAATCGGGAGGCTTGGTGTCAGGGATTTCGTCAATTAGCAAATTTTACGTCTCATGTTTTTGACCGCTGGGGTGATGCTAATCACATAGGTAATGGGATTCCACTAGTTTCAAAATTGAAAGGCGGGATTGTAATGTTAGAGCTTACCTGGAAATTCTTTGTACAGACAGGTAGTATTGACACATACCTACTTTTTAAGGAACTTGAAAAAGATAACCCTGTAATGCCAAGCTATCCAGATGATGAAATGACTGAAATCAACTTCCCAATCATTTAACAGCAATAAAAGCACCACTCTGGAAGGGTGATTTTCGTGCTTCAAAAATGCGAAGGCATCGTAATACGAGCTACTGATTATGGAGAATCGAATAAAATCGTCACAATCTTTACGAGAGAACTGGGCAAGGTCGGGATGATGGCTAGAGGTGCAAAGAAAACCAACAGCCGCTTATCCTCGGTCTCCCAGCTTTTTACATACGGATACTTTTTATTTCAAAAAAGTTCTGGGCTGGGGACTTTGCAGCAGGCAGAAATTATTCATTCTTTCCGGACAATCCGGGAAGATTTATTCCAAACAGCTTATTCAACCTATATTGCCGATTTATTGGATAAAAGTGTTGAAGATCGTAAACCGAATCCATTCCTATTTGAACTTTTTTATCAAACGCTTAATTACATCAATGAAGGCTATGATCCTGATATTATGATGAATATCTTTGAAATGAAGATTTTGCCTGTACTTGGACATTATCCTGTTTTGGATCGTTGTGCAGTTTGTGGGAGTACAGATGGGGAATTCGGATTTTCCATTCGGGAAAATGGGTTCATATGCCATAGATGCTTCAGTGTCGATCCCTACTATTTTCCCGTTTCCCAGGGTGTGTTGAAACTCCTTAGGCTTTTCTACTTCCTTGATATCCATCGATTGGGTAATATTTCTGTAAAAGAAGAAACCAAAAAGGAGCTTAGGAAGATCATTTCAGCCTATTATGAGGAATATACAGGCCTCCATCTGAAATCGAAGAGATTCCTCGAACAGATGGAAAACTTAAAGGGAATGCTATGATGAAATCAAGTACTTACTTGACTTTCATCCTAGTTTGAATTATTTTTATCTCTATACGAATAATAATTATAGTTGTGTTGAAGGAAAGGAGTACCTTGTCTCCTTCATGTCAGCGAATCCGGGATTGTGGAAGCCGGATGATGAAGCACAAGGGAAGGGCAGTCCGGAGCAGCTTTTATGAGGTGGCCGCACTTATTGCGGCAAATAGGGTGGAACCGCGGGTTAACTCTCGTCCCTATGCATTTTCTTTGCATAGGGCGGGAGTTTTTTTGTGTTCTCCTCCACATGCAGATTCATTTGTCCAAAGATACATAAATTTATGGAGGTGCTTTTTATGGCAATGAATATTCAAAATATGATTTTAACTTTGCAGAATCATTGGTCAGAGCAGGGCTGTGTCCTTATGCAGGCCTATGACGTAGAAAAAGGGGCAGGGACAATGAGTCCTTATACATTTTTAAGGGCAATTGGACCTGAGCCATGGAATGTTGCTTATGTAGAGCCATCCCGTCGTCCGGCAGACGGAAGATATGGAGAAAATCCAAATCGGTTGTATCAGCATCATCAGTTTCAAGTAATCATGAAACCATCCCCTGATAATATTCAGGAACTGTATCTTGAATCACTCAAAGCTCTTGGAATAGATCCGCTCCAGCATGACATCCGTTTTGTAGAAGACAACTGGGAAAATCCATCACTTGGCTGTGCTGGTCTTGGATGGGAAGTATGGCTTGATGGAATGGAAATCACCCAGTTCACATACTTCCAGCAAGTAGGCGGATTGGAGTGTAAACCGGTTTCAGTTGAAATCACTTACGGAATTGAACGTCTCGCTTCCTATATCCAGGATAAGGAAAATGTGTTTGATCTTGAATGGACGACTGGCTTCACAGTCAGGGATATTTTTTACCAGCCTGAGTATGAACACTCCAAATATACATTTGAAAAATCCAACCAGGAAATGCTCTTCCATTTATTCGGTGTCTATGAAGAAGAAGCAAAAAAGCAGATGGCTGAAGGCCTTGTCCATCCAGCTTACGATTATGTACTGAAATGTTCGCATGTTTTCAACCTTCTTGACGCAAAAGGTGCCATTTCCGTTACGGAAAGAACGGGGTATATAGGCCGTATGAGAAGCATGGCAAGGGAAATTGCCCGCACGTTCTATGAAGAAAGAGAGAAACTCGGCTTCCCGATTTTGAAAAAAGAGGAGGATAACATCCATGAGTAAAAAAGATTTGCTTTTAGAAATCGGATTGGAAGAGATGCCGGCCCGATTTGTAACAGATGCCATGAATAGCCTAAAAGAAAAATTGGCTGTATGGCTCAAAGGAAATTCTATCGAACATGGGGAGGTTGCTGCTTTTTCAACTCCTAGAAGGTTGTCTGTTTATATCAAAGATGTGATGGAAGCGCAGCCTGACGTCAACGAGGAAGCAAAAGGACCGGCCAGGAAAATCGCTTTGGATGAAAACGGAGAATGGTCTAAGGCGGCAATGGGATTTGCCAGAGGACAAGGGATGTCTGCCGATGACATCTACTTCAAGGAACTGAACGGCACAGAATATGTCTACGTCAAAAAATTTATTAAGGGACAAAAAACATTCGATCTTCTTCCGCAAATTGAGAAAGTGGTCACAAGTTTATCATTCCCTAAAAATATGAAATGGGCAGATGAGGACATGCGCTTCATTCGACCGATCAAATGGATTGCTGCATTATTCGGAGATGAAGTCATTCCTTTCAGCATTGCTTCTGTACCTGCGGGAAATGAGACAACAGGTCACCGTTTCCTCGGTGGAAAGGTGGAAATAACTGAGCCGGCTGATTATGAAAAACTGCTTCTTTCCCAATATGTCATTGCAAATCCGGTGGACAGGAAAAATGCCATCAGAGATCAACTGGAAAAGCTCGAGGAAGAACAAGGATGGAATATCCCGGTTGATGAAACCCTGCTTGAGGAAGTCAATAATCTTGTAGAGTATCCAACCGTTTTATTTGGTTCCTTTAATGAAGAATTCCTGGATATCCCTGATGAAGTTTTAATTACATCTATGAAAGAACACCAAAGATACTTCCCTGTAAAAGATAATCAAGGCAATCTCCTGCCATACTTTGTCACTGTCAGAAACGGTGACCACCGTCATCTGGAAACCGTAGCAAGAGGGAATGAAAAAGTATTGAGGGCAAGATTGGCTGACGCTGATTTCTTCTACAAAGAAGATCAAAAAATGTCCATTGACCACGCATTGCAAAAATTAAAATCGATTGTCTACCATGAGGAAATCGGAACCCTTGCAGAAAAGGTGGAAAGAGTAAGGAAGATCACAAAGCTTCTTTCCGGACTTGTGCCTCTATCTAAGGAGGAAACCGCTTTTGCAGATCGTGCTGCAGAAATCAGCAAATTCGATTTAGTTTCACATATGGTCTATGAGTTCCCTGAACTTCAAGGATTCATGGGTGAAAAATATGCCTTGCAAAAAGGCGAACCTCAAGAAGTGGCTAAAGCCATCAATGAACATTATCAGCCAAGGAACGCTTCAGACAACGCGCCAGAATCGAATGCCGGTGCAGCGGTCAGCATCGCGGATAAAATGGATACGATCGTTTCTTGTTTTGCAATAGGCCTTATCCCTACCGGATCTCAGGATCCATATGCGTTAAGACGCCAGGCATCGGGTATCGTTCAGATATTAGCTGAAAAGAAATGGAATGTATCCCTGAATGAATTGATCGGTGAAGTCATTAACTTGGTCAAGGCGGATGGAATAGGTTCTAAGGAAGAAGCAGAAATCCAAGAAGAGATTGTATCATTCTTTAGACTTAGAATTAAGCATGTATTGCAAGAAAAAGGAGTTCGCTACGACTTGATTGAAGCTGTTCTGAACAGCCGGATCACTTCTATTCCGTCTCTTTTGGAACGTGCAGAAATCCTGGAGCAAGAGAAAGAGTCAGAGAACTTCAAGGAGATTGTGGAATCCCTCAGCAGGGTCATGAATATTGCCAAGAAAGCTGGGGAGCAGGGTTCCATCAACCCTGAGTTATTTGAAAATGAACAGGAAAAAGCATTATATAGTGAATTTTTGAAGCTTGAAAAGGATTCTGAAAAGATGGATCCACGTACAAGCTACCGTAACCTTTCCTCTTTAAAGCCGTTTATTGAGCGGTATTTTGAAAATACGATGGTAATGGCTGAAAATGATGAGATCAAGCAAAATCGATTGTCTCAAATGAAAATACTGGCTGAACGAATCCAATCATTTGCTGGATTCAATGAGATTATCGTAAAATAAAATTAATATTTATCGAGCAGGCCATCCCCTTTCTTGAATGAATTAATGAAAGAGAGGGGGAAGGCCTTTTATTATTATTAATGCATTTTTATAAAATTCTGAGGATTATTCTTTTCATTTTTGAAAAATAGTATATAATATTTAATATTAAAGTATAACACTTTCATTTAGGGAAACCGGAAAAGGTTCATCTGCATTCCGGTCTTCTCCTTCTGTTCATTTGGTGGTGAGGAAAATAGAACTTAACAAAAGGCAAGAGCTGATATTGCAGATTGTAAAAGACAATGGCCCAATTACTGGGGAGCATATTGCAGACAGGCTGAACCTTACCCGCGCTACATTAAGGCCGGATTTAGCCATCCTGACAATGGCCGGTTATCTTGATGCACGTCCGCGCGTCGGTTATTTTTATTCAGGAAAAACAGGGACTCAGCTCTTAACGGAAAATCTGAAGAAGATATACGTTAAGGATTACCAGTCCATTCCAGTGGTAGTGAATGAAAATGTTTCAGTCTATGATGCGATAGTAACCATGTTCCTTGAAGATGTAGGAACATTATTCGTAGTGGATGCAGGATCACATCTGGTAGGAGTGCTTTCACGCAAAGATTTGTTGAGGGCAAGTATAGGGAAGCAAGAACTTACTTCCATTCCCGTGAATATCATTATGACAAGAATGCCTAATATCACAACGTGCGAAAAAGACGATCTGCTCATTGATGTAGCAAAGAAATTAATTGATAAACAAATAGATGCTTTGCCTGTCGTCAAAGAAACAGAAAAAGGATTCGAAGTGTTCGGCAGGATAACGAAAACGAATATTACAAAGGCTTTTGTTGCCCTTGCAGCGGAAGATCTTTAATACTTGACTTGTGTCGTAAGAATAGGAAGGTGAATGGATATGTCTCAACCAATCATCTATGTCGTGTCTGACTCTGTAGGGGAAACGGCGGAACTGGTAACAAAGGCAGCCATCAGTCAATTTAATGGTTCGAGCGCGGTAATTAAAAGAATTCCGTATATTGAGGACTTATCACATGTCGATGAGGTGATTTCGCTTGCGAAATTGAATCATGGCATGATAGCATTCACTCTGGTAAAGCCCGAGATTCGAAATTATATGAACAAGCGTTCAGAAGAAGAAGGGTTGTTTGCCATCGATATCATTGGGCCGCTGATGGATAAATTCGGGGAGCTATGCGGAAAGAAGCCCTTGAATGAACCCGGATTGGTCAGGAAGCTCGATGATGATTATTTTAAAAAAGTAGAAGCTATTGAATTTGCAGTTAAATATGATGACGGAAGAGATCCAAGAGGGATATTAAGGGCTGATATCATATTAGTGGGCGTCTCCAGGACATCCAAAACTCCGCTTTCACAGTATTTGGCTCACAAGCGACTTAAAGTGGCAAATGTACCGCTTGTCCCGGAAGTGGATCCGCCGGAGGAACTGTTCCAAGTCCCTCCTGAAAAGTGCATCGGATTAAAAATCAGTCCGGAAAAACTGAATGAAATCAGAAAAGAACGGCTCATTTCCCTCGGTTTAAATGATAAAGCAAGCTATGCCAACTTGGAACGGATCAGACAAGAACTCGTTTATTTTGATAAAGTTGCAGGAAAAATTGGCTGCACAGTCATTGATGTCACAAATAAAGCTGTAGAAGAAACGGCGAATATCATCATTAACCACATTCAAAATATCAAATAGCGCATAATCAACCAGATTGTGTGCTTTTTTTATTCTGGGAATCTTAAACCGGAGTCTTGAACGGAAATAAACAGCGGTGCTTAACAGTTCGAAAGAAAGATTTAAAAATCCAGGAAAAAAGAATGGTCAAACTTGTCCTTTTATACTATAATAAAAAATTGTGATAAAAATATTGAAAATAGGTTTAGAGTATAGATTTAGGGAATAAACTATTTAAGGTGATATGTCAAGTTCGCATGATTAAAAAAAATCGACAAATAATGGAGTTTTCGAAATTTTGGAAACTTCTCTTGAGAAGAAGGATTCTCCGGAGGGATGTAGAATAGTTAGGTTACAAGCAGAAAAAGCAGCTATATTTGTGGATGCTGATGCATGTCCGGTGAAGTCAGAAATTGTCGAAATCGCAAACGAATATCATTTTAAGACTTATTTCGTTGCTTCGATCGCACACAAGATGAATGAACCGGTCTGGGGAGAATGGTTTTATGTAGATTCTGATAAAGAATCTGCCGACTTATTCATACTCAATCATGCGAAGCTTAATAATGTAGTCGTCACCCAGGACATCGGATTGGCAAGCATGCTCCTGCCAAAAGGGGTTTATGTTGTATCTCCAAGAGGAATAGAATTCAAGGAAGAATCTATTGAAACAGCCTTGAATTACCGTTTCGCAGCTGCTAAAGCACGAAGGCAGGGGAAATACGGAAAAGGCCCCAAACCTTTTCGCGATGACGATAGGGCCAGATTTAAAGACAGTCTTACCAAGATTTTGTCGAATCTGGCAGGAGATTCAGATTTATTATCGAAAGAATAAAAACAGATGGTGATGTTTTCGTGGCAGGAAGAATTCCTGAAGAAACAATAAATCAAATAAAGCAATCTGTTGATATTGTTGATGTCATTAGTGAATATGTCCAATTGAAGAAACAGGGAAGGAACTATTTCGGCTTATGCCCCTTTCATGGAGAGAATTCTCCTTCCTTCTCAGTGTCTCCCGAAAAGCAAATTTTTCATTGCTTTGGCTGCGGAACTGGAGGAAATGCTTTTTCATTTCTAATGGATATAGAAGGTGTTTCCTTCCAGGAAGCCATTGCCATGGCGGCTGAAAAAGGCAATATTCCTTTTGAAATCAATCTTGAGGCACACAAAGAACAGCGCAAGCTGCCCCCTGATCAGCAGCAGATGATAGAAGCTCATGAGCTTTTAAGGAAATTTTACCATCATTTGCTCCTGAACACAAAAGAGGGTCAGGAAGCTTTGGAATACTTGCTTAATAGAGGTTTTACAAAAGAAAGTATTGAAAAGTATCAAATTGGCTGGTCCTTGCCTAACTGGGATTTTTCAGTCAAGTTTCTTCAAAAAAGAGGATACTCTTTGTCATTAATGGAGAAAGCCGGGCTGATCATAAAAAGGGATTCCAGCGAGGAGTATTTTGACCGATTCAGAAACAGGATCATGTTTCCTTTGTGGGATCATAAAGGGAATACGATTGCATTCTCCGGTCGAGCGTTTGGTCAGGATGAACCGAAATATCTGAATAGCCCTGAAACAGTTCTATTCAATAAAAGCAAAACGCTTTATAATTTTCATCATGCCCGCGCTCCCATCAGAAAATTGCAAAAAGCGGTGCTGTTTGAAGGATTTGCAGATGTCATTGCATCGGACCGTGCAGGAGTCGCAAATGGAATCGCGACGATGGGCACATCCCTCACGGATGAGCATATTCGGATATTAAAGAGAATCACTGATACTGTTACCGTGTGCTACGATTCCGATTCTGCAGGAATAGAGGCTGCATTCAGGGCATCTAACCTTCTTGCGAATAATGGTTTCAACATAGAAGTCGCCCAAATGCCTGATAAAATGGATCCCGATGACCACATCAAAAAGTATGGCGGAGAAAAGTTCCGCAATGATGTATTAGGGAATTGCATGACTTTTATGTCGTTCAAAATGTTTTATTACAGGCTCGGGAAAAATCTTTCCAATGAAGGAGAACGGCTTCAATACATCGAAATGTTACTAAATGAAATTTCTGCTTTAGATAAAGCAGTGGAGAGGGATCATTATCTGCGTCAGCTGGCCGACGAGTTTTCTTTATCACTTGAAGCTCTGAAACAGCAGCAGCAGCAGATATTCTTCTCAAGAAAGAAAAATGAAAAAAACAATGGACCGCAGGCAATGGTGAAAAGACCTGCAGTCATTCCAACCAGCAATAAATTAATGCCTGCCCATCTGGCGGCTGAGAAAAGGCTTATCGCTCACATGTTGAAAAATGCTGATACTGCCTTTAAGGTAAAGGATATGCTGGGAAATACCCCCCTGAATATTGATGAACATCAAGCAATCATTACTTATTTATTAGGATATTATGAGCAGGGCAACCAGCCTGATTCCAGCCTTTTCATCTCCTACTTGCCCGATGAGAAGCTCAGGAGGACCATCACCGAAATTGAAATGATGTCCATCAATCCTGAAATAAGCATTCAGGAGCTTGAAGATTATATTAACCAAGTGTTTAAACATCAAAAGATGTTAAAGATAAAAGAAAAGATTAATGAAGAAAAAGAAGCGGAACGTCAAAAAGACTATAAGCGGGCAGCGGCTATCGCAATGGAGATAATCCAGCTCAGAAAGTCTTTATAAATCGCTTCTCTGTTTGGAAAAGTTGGAAGGAGGGGAACATATGGCTGAAAAATCAGCTCGTTCCAAAGAAGTAGATACTGAACTAACTTTAGACCAAGTGAAAGAAAAACTTGTCGAGTTTGGGAAAAAACGTGGATTTTTAACATATGATGAAATAGCAGAAAAAATGGCTAATTTTGAAGTGGATTCAGATCAAATGGATGAATTCTACGAAAACCTAGGAGATCAAGGTGTAGAACTCCAAGGTGAAAACGGCGATGACGATGAGGATATTCCAGTCGGCAAAAATTCTGATGATGAAGAAGAGTTTGACCTGAATGATTTGAGTGTACCTCCAGGTGTCAAAATCAATGACCCTGTGAGAATGTACTTGAAAGAAATCGGCCGCGTTGACCTTTTATCTGCTGAAGAAGAGATTTCACTGGCGAAACGAATCGAAGATGGCGATGAAGAGGCTAAGAGAAGATTGGCAGAAGCCAACTTGCGTCTAGTAGTCAGCATAGCGAAACGTTATGTAGGACGTGGAATGCTCTTCCTTGATTTGATTCAGGAAGGAAATATGGGTCTTATCAAAGCGGTAGAAAAGTTTGATTACCGCAAAGGGTATAAATTCAGTACCTATGCGACATGGTGGATCCGTCAGGCTATTACAAGAGCCATCGCTGACCAGGCAAGGACAATTCGTATTCCTGTTCATATGGTTGAAACCATCAATAAGTTGATCCGCGTTCAGCGCCAACTTCTACAGGATTTAGGCAGGGAGCCATCTCCAGAAGAAATTGGAGAAGAAATGGATCTTACTCCTGAAAAAGTTAGAGAAATATTGAAAATAGCACAAGAACCGGTTTCCTTAGAAACACCAATCGGTGAAGAAGACGATTCCCATTTGGGCGACTTTATTGAAGACCAGGATGCAACATCGCCTTCTGAACATGCAGCATATGAATTGCTGAAGGAACAGCTTGAAGATGTGCTGGATACTTTGACTGACCGTGAAGAGAATGTCTTGAGACTCCGTTTCGGCCTTGATGATGGACGTACAAGAACACTCGAAGAAGTCGGTAAAGTATTTGGGG
This sequence comes from Falsibacillus pallidus, assembly GCF_003350505.1. Taxonomy (NCBI): domain Bacteria; kingdom Bacillati; phylum Bacillota; class Bacilli; order Caryophanales; family Bacillaceae; genus Falsibacillus; species Falsibacillus pallidus. The sequence continues at coordinate 48,992 of NZ_QQAY01000003.1, read as the reverse complement.
TTACGCGCGAACGTATCCGACAAATCGAAGCTAAAGCTCTTCGTAAACTGCGTCATCCAAGCAGAAGCAAACGTTTAAAAGACTTTTTAGAATAGAATTTTCATTTCAGCCCCTATTTTATAGGGGTTTTTTCTTTTAAAAAAAGGATTTCTACTAAGCAATGGCGAAATGTCTACTCAGGATGTGGTGCGAATGGACTCAAAACGAAAAGAAATCATCATGAATGAAATTGATTTTTGGAAAAAGAATAACATGCTTCCCTCACACTATTGTGATTTTTTGCTTGCTCTCTATTCTGAAGGAAATCAATCTGCTCCTATGAACGAGGAAGGATCACATCGTGGATTTAAGAAAAAGACAGCATGGAAGCAGGCAGTTTTTTACTTGTTCCTACTAATCATTTTAGCAGCTTCTGTATTTGTCATTTATTTTACTGAATTGTCAATCCTTTTGCAAACAGCGATTTTGACATTTTTTGTCGTTTTGCTTTTTGTCAGTGGAATTTATTATATTAATAAAGGTAAATCGAGATTACTGATATTTGCTGCAGCAGCCGTCGAAATCTTGCTGGCTACTGTGGATATTGTTTCGGAAATTTTTCACAATGACCCATATTGGCTTTATACTACGCTGTTTTTAAACTGTGCAGGGTGGCTGATTGCTGGGAAGGGTCTGCGAAATATTTCTTTTCTTGTATCAGGTGTCTTAGGTGTAGTTATTTTATTAATTTCTATTTTTGTATAGTTTCAGTATTTTTAAAAGTTTTTAAAAGTTGAGAATATTCTTGTTAACCCTTTATAATGTAAATGTAAGCGTATCCATGGTGTTTGCATACAGAGGGGGATGAACATGAATTTTGATTTGACAACTGAACAAAAAATGATTCAAAAAACTATAAGGGATTTCGCCGATGAGGTTGTAGCTCCATCAGCATTGGAGCGGGATCGTACAAAGCAGTTCCCAAAAGAAATTTTTCAACAATTAGGGGATATGGGGATGCTTGGTCTGCCATTTCCTGAAGAATATGGCGGAGCAGGTGCCGATACTGTCAGCTTTGCAATTGTCACTGAGGAATTGAGCCGTGCATGCGGTTCAACAGGAATCACCTATTCAGCTCATATATCACTCGGCGGTGCACCTATAAATCTTTTTGGCACCCATGAGCAAAAAGAAGAGTACCTCACTCCGATCTGCACGGGGGAATCGCTCGGTGCTTTTGGTCTAACAGAACCTAACGCCGGTTCAGATGCAGGGGGCACCATGACCACTGCCGTCGAGGATGGCGAAGATTATGTCATAAACGGGAACAAATGCTTCATCACCAATGCCAGCTATGCGAAGCATCTTGCGTTGACAGCCATTACAGGCAAGAACGAAGGAAAAAAAGAAATAACTGCATTGATTGTGCCAACTGATGCAGAAGGCTTCTCGGTCATTGACAATTATGAAAAATTAGGACTTCATTCATCCAATACGACTGAATTGGTTCTTGATAATGTCCGGGTCCCGAAGGAAAATATTCTTGGGAAAAAGGGATATGGCTTTCAGCAATTCCTGATTACACTTGATGGCGGAAGAATAGGCATCGGTGCAATGGGAGTGGGTATTGCACAGGCAGCTTATGAGAAAGCCCTTCAATATGCAAAGGAAAGAAAGCAATTTGGGCGTTCATTGACCGATTTTCAAGCAATTCAATTTAAACTGGCAGATATGGCAATGAAAATTGAATTGGCTCGGAATATGGTATATAAAGCCGCATGGCTGAAAGATCAAGGAAGGCCATTTTCAAAAGAGGCATCCATGTGCAAGCTTTACGCATCGGAAGTCTGTATGGAAATTGCAAGCCAGGCTGTCCAAATTCACGGCGGCTATGGTTATATGAAAGAATATCACGTTGAGCGTTATTTAAGGGATGCGAAGCTTCTTGAAATAGGAGAAGGCACCTCAGAAGTTCAAAGGATGGTCATTGCGAGATCCATTGGCTGCTGATTGGAAAAGAGAAACTTCATCAGAGATGATGGAGTTTTTTGTCTAAAATAAGAAAATTGATAAAACTTGCATGATAGGGCTTTCCCTTCCAAATATTTTAAAGTAAAATAATAGGTGTTTGTACACAATAGTAGTAGCGGTATTCGCAAGGTTCTTACATAAGGGAGGTTGAATCATGAATCGTAATCCAGTAGTTCCATTCATACTAATCATGGTATTTGGAATTGGTCTTATCTTTTTCCTATCTGTAAAAGGTCTTGGCGACAGCGACGAGGTAGCCAAAGAGAAAAAAGGTGGAGAAAAGACTGAACAGGCAAGCTCTGGGGAATTTGATCCTAAAGCATATTTCCAAAAAACATGTGCTTCTTGCCATGGCCAAAACTATGAAGGCGGTTTCGGACCTAGCTTAAAAGGCGTAGGAGAAAAGAAATCAAAAGCTGAAATCAAAAAAATCATCACTCAAGGACAGGGAAAAATGCCTCCTGGCCTAGTTCAACCAGAAAATGCCGACCAAATGGCAGCATGGGTAAGCAAAATCAAATAATTTCAATTGAAAGAAGCTGTTTCGAGGGTCATTATTGACCAGATTTCGAGGCAGCCTTTTTCTTGTCCTTTTTATCCAGCTGGAATCAACCATATTTAGAGCGAACAAAGCTGTCAGAAACTTTTTTTCTTATGAGAATAACGGTACAATACTAATAGATTTAATAAATACATAAATGTGGTGAAAAAATGAATAGTGAAAAATTATCGCTGCGCCTTGAAAGAGTCGCTTCTTATATACCAAAGGGATCTGTCCTTGCCGATATCGGTTCTGATCATGCTTACCTGCCTTGCTATTGCATTCTGAATGGAATCGCTTCTTCTGCTATCGCTGGTGAAGTAGTGGAAGGACCATTTCAGTCTGCGAAAAAGCAAGTAAAACAAAATGGTTTGGAAGAAAGGATCTCTGTCCGTAAAGGGAATGGTCTAGAAGTTATTGAACCGGGAGAAGTTGACTGCATCACGATTGCCGGAATGGGCGGACCGCTGATCGCCTCCATATTGGAAGAAGGTAAAGAAAAGCTGGCTGATGTCAAAAAACTTATCCTCCAACCCAATATCGGGGCTATTTCCATTAGGGAATGGCTCATTGAGAATGGTTGGGAATTGAAAGAAGAAGAAATCCTTGAAGAAGACGGCAAAGTTTATGAAATCTTGGCGGCAGAACAAGGGAATCCCAATAAACCATATCTGAATTTGGATAGGGATTTGTTAATGGGTCCATTTTTAATAAAGGACCAAAATGCACCATTCCGAAAAAAATGGCAGGCAGAGGTTACTCAGTGGAAAAATATCCTTAATCAGCTCCAGGGCGCTGGAGATAATGAGAAAACCTCTGAAAGGAAGCAAGAAATAACCAAGAAAATTCAATTGGTTGAGGAGGTATTGGATTAATGGGAAAACAAGTGAACGGACATGAAGTGATCCAGCTTTTTGAAAGTTTTTCCCCGAAGAAATATGCAATGGACGATGATCCGATCGGACTTCAAGTAGGGCATCTGAACAAACCGATAAAAAAAGTGCTTGTTGCACTTGATGTATTGGAAGATGTTGTAGATGAAGCGATTGGAATGGAAGCGGATTTAATCATTGCACACCATCCACCGATTTTTCGCCCTTTAAAGAAATTAGCTTTAGATTCAGCATCTGGAAGAATCATTGAAAAATTAATTAAACACGATATTGCAGTCTATGCTGCACATACCAATCTAGATGTAGCTAAAGGCGGGGTAAATGATCTGCTGGCAGATGCACTGGGATTAAAAGATATAAAAGTGATGGTGCCCACTTTTGAAGAAAAGCTTAAGAAACTGGCTGTTTTCGTTCCGGAATCACATGAAGCGGCTGTAAGGGATGCTCTTGGTAATGCTGGAGCAGGGGCAATTGGGGCGTATAGCCGCTGCAGTTTCAGTTCAAATGGTACCGGAAGATTCTTGCCAGGCGAGGGCACGGATCCTTATATAGGGACGAAAGGGAAGCTTGAAGAAGTCAATGAGTGCAGGATTGAAACTATTTTTCCGGAGAATATGGAACGCAAGGTCATTTCTGCGATGATGAAAGCACATCCGTACGAGGAGCCTGCTTATGATATCTTGCCATTGCATAATCAGGGTGAAAGGCTTGGATTGGGAAGAGTCGGCAGTCTGGATAAAGAAATGACTTTAAAAGAATTTGCTCTGCATGTTAAGAAGGTCTTCGATCTACAGGGCTTGCGTGTAGTTGGTGATCTTTCTTCCTCAGTTAAGAAAGTGGCTGTTTTGGGGGGAGATGGCAATAAATATTTCACCCAAGCCAAATTCAATGGGGCGGATGTGTATGTAACAGGGGATTTCTATTATCACACCGCACATGATGCCATGATGATGGGGCTTAATATTGTCGATCCAGGACACAATGTAGAGAAAGTAATGAAAGCAGGCGTTGCGAAACGCATGGAATCCCTTTCTAAAGAGATGGGATGGGAAATTGAATTTATTGCATCTGAACTTAATACAGATCCTTTCCAATTTCTATAAGAAAGGAAAAAGCAATGCCGGTCAGAAAATGACCGGCATTGCTTTTTCGTTGTCTAGGAAATTATAAAATATTACCTTGTGGATAGTTCATACAAGGTAGTCGACGTCCAGCTCCAGCGCCTAGCCCCTCGAGTCATAAGCCGCACCTCTACGGAAATCAGGATTTCCGTAGAGTTCCGTAGAGGTGCTGGTCGGGGCTGATCGAGGCTCTTGCGCTTTTGATCTTAATTATGATGAAGTGGGTAATTTAGCTTTCTTCACTTTTGGCAGAATTTTATCGAGAGGCACTTTATGCTCTTTATTCCATGTCGCTTCATCGTTTGGATCATAGGCATCCAGGAAGTTGATGACTTCTTTTACAATCGGAGTTGGAGTTGAAGCCCCTGCAGTGACAGCTACTTTCGTTACGCCTTTTAACCATTCCAGTTCGATTTCTGAAACATCAGAAACCCGGTAGGCTTTAGTCCCTGCAATTTCCTCTGAGACCTGAGCTAATCGGTTGGAGTTGTTGCTCTTAGGGTCTCCGACTACAATCAGCAGATCTGCTTCTCCTGCCTGCTCTGCAACAGCTTCCTGCCTTACTTGTGTAGCAAGGCAGATTTCCTTGTGTTTTTCAGCATGAGGATATTTTTGCTGCACGACTTCCATAATGTCACCGACATCCCACTGGCTCATGGTAGTCTGGTTGGTGACGATGATTTTCTCATTTAGGATATCAAGATTTTTTACATCTTCGACTGATTCCACAAGATGGACGATATGCGGCGCGACTCCGACTGCTCCTTCTGGTTCAGGATGGCCTTTTTTGCCGATGTAGATAACATCATAGCCCTCTGCTTCTCTTTGAAGAATCAGGTCATGGGTCTTTGTTACATCCGGGCAAGTAGCATCTAGAGTGACCAGTCCTTTTTCCTTAGCAATCTCCCTTACTTCTGGAGATACACCGTGGGCAGTGAAAATGACGGTGCCGCCATCTACTTTTTCAATGATTTCTCTTCGGTTCTTTCCATCCAATGTAATGATGCCTTCGTCTTCAAAGGCATTCGTAACATGCTGATTATGAACGATCATACCAAGTATATATATCGGGCGTGGAAGTGATTTATCCAAAGCTGCGTTGCGGGCGATAACCATTGCATCTACAACACCATAGCAATATCCACGAGGAGCTATCTTTATGATATCCATTAATAATCCTCCTAATATCTTAAACAATTCCCTCTTATTATAAAGGACAGTGGTAAAGAATACAAAGACTTGCTCGCAAATCACCTACAATGAAAAAGGCTGATTCTGTTGTCCAAAACAGAGAATCAGCCATCAGTTTAAATATATAGTTTGGGTTTTGAAGAACCTCTTGCGGGCTTTTCTGCGCTATGACTTTCTGAGTTTGATGGGTCCTTTTTCTTTCTTCTCTTTTCTGAAACCAGCTTGTCGGTTTTTTCTTTTTCCGTAACTGAGTCTTCTTCAGAAGCTGAATCTTCCTTCGTACTGCCTGTAGTGGAAGTATCCTCGCTTTGGTCATCTGAAAAATCAGCGTTTTTCAATCCTCTGTATAATCTCCACATTGCAGGGAGGTTTCTCATTAATGGTCCATATTGCTGAACCATTGGTCCGATCTGTCCGGCTGTTTTCAATAGGGATTGAGTATTCCCAAGGAAAGACTGGATGGTTCCCGGGTTTGTCAAACTGCTAAGGATGGATCCTCCTCCTTGGCCGGCCCTTTGGAACCCTGTCAAGGCATTGGCCCCTCCTGCTCCAGCTGCCCGGTTTCCTGCAGCAGCAGCTCCTCCTGATTTCTGGAACAACTTGGATAGAAGACCGCCCCCGCCGTTTCTACCCGGTCCTCTGGTCCCAATGCCCCTATTGCCCTGGAACCCGCCTCCGAAAGGCGACATTCCTCTCTGGGGCTGCCCCATCATCATTCCAGGCTGTCTTCTGAATTGTGATGGACCCATTCCCATTTGAGGAAAGTTCTGTGAGCGTCTGTTCATTGACATGGGTGGTGGTGTAAATCGTCCTGGCGGCATATCTTTTTCCTCCCTTCATTAGCCCAAAATCTCTCTATACTACAATATGCATTTATGTGGAATTGGTCTGGTGAAAATGCGGAAATACTTAGTCTTTTTTGCTAAAACCGCAATTTCTCATATTAAGTGGAAGTTTTGATGAATGTTTATTATAATTACAAGATGGACTTTTATCACGTTTCGACAAAAAAGGAGTGACACAATGGCTAATAATCAATTTGAACATTTTAGTTTCAAGCCATTTATTAATACAGCAATACAAGAACTAGGCTTTAAGAAGCCCACAGAGATACAGGAAAAAATGATTCCTGCAATCATTAAAGGAGAGAGTTCAATCGGCCAATCCCAAACCGGGACAGGTAAGACACATGCTTATCTATTGCCGATTTTACAGAAAATCGATCCTGAAAGAAACGAAGTACAGGCGGTCATAACAGCTCCCACAAGAGAATTGGCCAATCAAATCTATAAAGAAGTCTTAAAGATCACTAAATTTTCCGAAGAACCCATCACTGCCAGATGTTTTATTGGAGGGACGGATAAACAAAGAACAATCGATAAACTTAAAAACCAGCCTCATATTGTGGTAGGGACTGCCGGAAGAATCAATGATCTTGTGAAAGAAAATGCATTATTTGTCCACTCTGCTGAAATGCTTATCGTGGATGAAGCGGACCTTATGCTGGACATGGGATTCATTCATGAGGTTGATCAAGTAGCTTCAAGAATGCCTGAAAAACTGCAGATGCTTGTTTTTTCTGCCACCATTCCAGAAAAGCTGAAACCGTTTTTGAAAAAATATCTCGAAAATCCAAGCTATCAGCATGTACAGCCTAAACAGCTTTCTGCAGAAAAAATTCAGCATGTCCTTGTTCCTTTGAAAAGCCGCAAAAAAATCAATCTCCTCCACGATATGCTTATCTCTTACAATTCATATTTAGCAATTGTGTTTACAAATACAAAAGCAAACGCAGATTATGTAGCAGATGCACTGATTGAGAAAGGTCTTAAGGTTGGAAGGATTCATGGAGATCTATCCCCAAGGGACCGGAAGAAGATGATGAAGCAAATCACCAATCTTGAGTTTCAATATATCGTCGCAACCGATCTAGCTGCACGCGGAATCGACATTGAAGGTGTAAGCCATGTGGTGAACTACGAACTTCCAAGCGATCTTGATTTTTACGTTCACCGTTCAGGCCGGACTGCGCGTGCAGGTCTATCAGGAGTTGCAGCAACGATATATTCACAAACGGATGAAGATGCATTGAATAAGCTTGAAAAAATGGGTATTGAATTCATTACATTGGATCTTCAAGGAAAAGAATGGGTCGAGATCTCGGATCGAAACAGACGTAAAAAACGCGTGAAACAAACGGATGACTTTGAGAAAAAAGCAAGAGGACTTATTAAGAAGCCTTCTAAGGTCAAGCCGGGGTATAAGAAAAAGATGCAGCGCCAAATCGATACTATGAAGAAGAGAGAGCGCCGTTTAAATAAGAAAAAGTAATAGGGAGAGTGTTTTAGCAATGCTTAAAATTGGTTCCCATGTATCCATGAGCGGAAAGAAAATGCTTCTCGCAGCAAGTGAAGAAGCTGTTTCCTACGGAGCGAATACATTTATGATTTATACAGGAGCCCCTCAGAATACAAGAAGGAAAAAAATTGAGGACTTGAATATAGAAGCTGGACTAGAGCATATGAAAGAAAACGGCATAGAGGATATTGTGGTTCATGCCCCTTATATCATCAATATCGGGAATACCACAAACCCGGACACGTTTGAACTTGGCGTCAATTTTTTGCGCTCTGAGATTGAACGTACGCATGCCCTCGGAGCCAAGCAAATTGTCCTTCACCCAGGAGCTCACGTAGGTGCTGGAAGTGAAGAGGGAATAAAGAGAATCATTGAAGGGCTTAATGAAGTGCTTGTAAAGGAACAAGAGGTGCAGATTGCCCTTGAAACCATGGCAGGAAAAGGCTCGGAATGCGGAAGGTCCTTTGAGGAATTGGCTCAGATCATTGATGGGGTCCATTTGAACGAAAAGCTTTCTGTCTGTTTCGATACTTGCCACACACACGATGCAGGCTATGATATCGTCAATGATTTTGATGGAGTACTGAACGAATTCGATAAGGTTGTCGGTTTAGACCGAATTAAAGTACTCCATGTAAATGACAGCAAGAACCCAACCGGCGCCAGAAAAGACCGTCATGCCAATATCGGCTTTGGCCATATCGGTTTTGAGGCATTAAATTATATCGTTCACCATCCACAGCTTAAGGACGTACCTAAAATCCTGGAAACGCCTTATGTCGGGGAAGATAAGAAGAATAAAAAGCCGCCATATAAATTCGAGATAGAAATGCTGAAGAAGCAAGCATTCGAAAGCGACTTGCTTGAAAAAATCCTTGCTCAATAATAAAATAAAAGTAGAAAAAAGCTGGAATCCCAGCTTTTTTCTATACCCAAATCCAAATCCAGCTCCAGCGCCTAGCCCCTCGAGTCATAAGCCCTAACTCTACGGAAATCAGGATTTCCTTCGAGTTCCGTCTTATGCTGGTCAGGGCTTACCAAGGCGCTTCCGCTTTCAATTAAGAGGTAAATTGAATAAAAAGGGCATTCAGCTCTTTTGCTACGCTTGGTCCTGCTATTTTGGCTACATCCCTCACCAGCTTGGAACGTTGGGCATCATCGAAAATGTTAATATTTTTCCCCCTAATATGATTAGCAATTTTCTCAGCTTGATTTTGATTAATCTGGACATTGTACTGTTTAGCGTACTTCAGCAGTTCTTCAGGCGTAACTGTATTGATCTTGTGATTCACTACATTTTGCAGCAATTTCATCGCACATCACTCCTCTACAGATACATATGACGGAAGGAAAGAAAATGTGACGAAAAAAAACGGGTGTTCTTACATATGATAAAAAGAGTGATCCTGTTTTTAATAAATGTTCGAAAGGAGAAACAATGGAGGAAACGAAAGTAAAAAAAATACATAGGAAAGAAAGTTTAGGCCACTTAATCATTAGATTCATCTTTATTATCATCGGATCTGGCATGGCTGCAGCGGCCATTGAATTATTTTTGGTCCCCAACAGGATAATAGATGGCGGGATCATCGGTATATCTTTGATATTGAGTTTCTTATTTTCGAATGATTTTCCCATCATTAACTTTGGTACATTAGTGGTTGTCCTCAACCTGCCATTTATGTATTCAGGATACAAGCAGATTGGGAAGACGTTTATGATTTCATCGGTCTTTGCGATCATTTCACTTGCCGTCATAGAAGAAATGCTTCATCATGTAAGTCCTTTTGTTACTGAACCCATTTTGGCAACCGTCTTTGGCGGACTATTATTAGGCGCCGGTGTAGGAATCGTCATCAGAAACGGTGGTTCCATGGACGGAACGGAAATATTGGGCATCATTCTTACAAAGAAATTGCCATTTTCGGTTGGGGAATTTGTAATGTTCCTCAATGTGTTTATTTTCGGATGGGCTGCCTTTGTATTCGGCATAGAAGAAGCGATGTATTCCGTCATGACCTATTATATTGCCTTTAAAACGATTGACACGGTGATACAGGGGCTTGATGAGACAAAGGCAGTCATAATAGTCTCAGACTATTATGAAGAGGTTTCTGAAGCCATCCTTGACCGCATGGGTCGTGGAACCACGAAGCTTAAAGGCAAAGGCGGCTTCACCGATAATGAAAAAGATGTTATTTATGTGGTGGTCACAAGGCTGGAAGTTACCAAACTGAAGGGTGTGGTTGCAGATATTGATAGGGATGCATTCATCACAATCATGAATACGCAGGAAACAAAAGGAGCAAAGTTCAAATCTGCCATCCATTAAAAGGAATGGGTGCTGCACTCACAATAGGGGGCAGCGTCCATTCCTTTTTGTTTACATTCGCGCTGCTTTCCTGTATACTTCATAAATGGTTTTTAAATCGGAATCATTCTTATTCAAGGATGTGAGTAAAATGACAAACAATGTAATTGAAATAAATGATGTCAGTTTCGGGTATGAGAGGGATCTCGTTCTTGAAGATATCAATCTTACGGTTCCCGAAGGTTCTTTTTTAGGGCTCGTAGGACCGAATGGATCGGGAAAATCCACCTTGCTGAAAATATTACTTGGGATTTTGAAGCCTCAACACGGTGACGTGAAGATCTTTGGGGAAAAGATATCCAAATTTTCGCAGTGGGAGCGGATTGGGTTTGTTTCTCAAAAAGCCAACTCCTTCAATTCAGGTTTCCCGGCGACGGTATTTGAAGTGGTATCCAGTGGATTGACCAAGAAAATAGGATTATTTAAATTTCTTCGTAAAACAGATCGAAATGTAATCATAAAAGCATTGGAATCTGTGGGTATGCAGGATTATCTTAATAGAAATATCGGCGAGCTTTCAGGTGGTCAGCAGCAGCGTGTTTTTATAGCACGGGCCATTGTGAGCAGCCCTGACATTCTGATATTGGATGAACCGACTGTCGGCGTTGATGCAAAGAACGTTCAATCTTTTTATGAGATGCTTGACCGCCTTAACAGCGATTTAGGCATTACTCTTGTGTTAGTCACTCATGATATCGGAACGATCAGCAGCAAAGTGACTCATGTTGCATGCCTGAATAAGCACCTGCATTTCCATGGGGATGCAGATGAATTTGAAAGAAGAAGCAGGTCTGATTTATCACAATTTTATGGGCATGATGTTCAAATGCTTGAACATCAGCATTCCCATTAATCAGAAGGTGAACAAATTGTTTAGTGCCATTTTTCATTATGAATTTTTACAGAATGCATTTCTGACAGGGATGATCATTGGAATCATTGCTCCATTACTGGGTGCATTCATTGTGGTCAGGAGGCTCTCTTTGATCGCTGATGCCCTTAGTCATGTAACGCTTGCTGGAATAGCGGCAAGCCTGTTTTTAAGCAAACAGACAGCTCTTTTCGCAAATGTGAACCCCCTTTATATGGGGATGGTATTTTCGGTAGGGGGATCTGTATTCATTGAACGGCTGCGGAGCGTTTATAAACATTACCAGGAACTCGCAATTCCAATCATCCTATCCGGCGGGATTGGAATAGGGGTTATATTTATTTCACTTGCCAACGGGTTCAATACGGACCTTTTCAGCTATTTGTTTGGAAGTGTAAGTGCAGTGAGCAGGAGCGACCTATGGATCGTGGCAGGCATCAGCATCGCAGTGGCTGCTGCCATTATATTGCTGTACAAGGAATTGTTTCTCCTTTCTTTCGATGAAGAGCATGCCAAGGCATCGGGAATCCCTGCAAAGGCTATCCATTTCGTCTTCATTGTCATGGTGGCGCTTGTGATTGCTGTGTCCATGAGAATAGTTGGGATTCTGCTTGTTTCCTCTTTGATGACGCTCCCGGTTGCGGCGAGCATCAGGATTGCGAACGGCTTTAAGCAGACGATCTTTTATTCCATCCTATTTGGTGAAATCTCAGTCGTTGGCGGCCTGTTCAGTGCGTTTTATTTAAACCTTGCACCAGGCGGGACGATTGTGGTCATTTCGATTATCATTTTATTGATAAGTATAGCTGTCAAAAAGAATCGGAATCAGATCAAGCAGAAATGAGGTGACTGGAAGTGAGGGTACCTGAAGCAATGGAATTATTGAAGGGTAAAGGGTATAAGCTGACGGATAAGAGAGAATTCATGCTGACTCTTTTTTCAAAGAAGGATAAATATTTAACGGCAAAAGATGTCTTGGAGCAGATGAAAACAGAGTTCCCTGGATTGAGCTTTGATACCATTTATCGAAACCTTTCACTCTTTGCGGAACTGGGGATACTTGAGGATACTGAGCTCTCTGGTGAAATGCATTTTCGGCTGTCTTGCGGAGTGGATCATCACCACCATCATTTTATCTGTTTAGATTGCGGGAAGACAAAGGAAATAAAAAGCTGTCCAATGCCTGACGTTCATCCACTTCTTGATGGATTTGAAATTTCAGGGCACAAGTTTGAAATTTACGGGAAATGTCCCGATTGTCAAATATAAAAACCGCCTCGCTGGCTTGACTCCGGCGGGGCGGTTTTTATATTTACGGTTTCCATTAAATTTTCACGTCAGATTTTAGCCACTCGGAAACCCACGCTCGAGCTTCTTCCCAGTTCTTCACACGGATGACTCCTGAAGGAATGGGATCCTGGTTGTAAGGTGTATCAAACAAAATAACTGGAATGTTCAATTCTTCATGGATTTCAACTGCATTGTCATGTTTATCTTCAAAGAAAATATCGACATCGTAAAATTTGGCAGTCTTGATTTTATTATGGGAACCGATCAATTCAATATGATGATAATCAAGATCATTATCATGGAACCATGACTTGGTTACATCAAGGAGGTGGGAACCTCTGGCAGAGATGAAATAAAGTTCAAATTCCCTGCTCCATTTCTTCAAGGTTTCTTTTGCTCCATGAGCCAATGGCGACTCTGCATAAATTGCTGGTTCTGCACGGGAAAACCAATCTGAAAAAGTCTCAGCCGAAATATCAAGGACTTCTGTCAATTCATATTTTGTGATATCCGATAAAGTCAACTGCAAATCAAATTGCTTGTTGATGTAGGGGATAAGTGTTTCAGGAGAGGTTACCGTACCGTCGATATCTATTCCAAAACGTTTTGTCATTTGAAAAACTCCTCATTATTTAATCCTTTTAAAGTGTATCATATTTTAAATAATAATATAAAAAATTCCCAAAAATACACGGTGTGTTAAACATTTACATACTAAAACAATGATCCATGAACAAAATAAGAAGGCTCCTACAATTGAAAGTGAGGGGATTTGTCATGGAAGAGGAACGACGACATGTAGATAGCATTGACCCTGATTTGAAAGTCGGCGGGGAATATGTCGATAATGAGGACCGTGATTATCGCTCCGACTATCTTGAAGGTGAAGATACAGAAGACATCAAAAGAGATTTTGATGCTGATTATCGCGAAGAAACAGCTGCTGAAATAGCTGCTCCAGTTTCACTGCGCCGCGGTTTGGACTATGATGATGACAGGGATGAGTCTTCAGGTGGAAGGGTAATGGCCTATTCTGGACTCGCCTTATCGATTATATCTTTATTCGTACTTCCTGTTTTATTGGGAGCGGCAGGGGTGATCCTTGGATTCATAGCCAGAAGGAAAGGTTCAGATGCAATTGGAAGCTGGGCCATCGGAATCGGGGCCGTTTCCATTATTATCGGAATGTTCGTTTTGCCATTTTTCTAAGGCAAGGAGCTTTTTCATATTAGGGCTATTAACTGTACACCAAAAAGCGCATGCATTTTAATTTGCATGCGCCTTGGTGGCAGTTTTTTTATGTCCGGCTCCGCTTTTCTATGCTTGTTGTGTTTCCTGTTGTTCTTCTTCTTCTTGCTTTTTATAGTATTCTTCTGCAATTTGATCGATTTCTTTTTTTAGTTCTTCAACCATGGTTTCTTCAGGAACTTTTCTTACGATCTTACCTTTACGGAAGAGGAGGCCTTCGCCTCTTGCACCGGCGATGCCGATATCTGCTTCACGGGCTTCACCTGGTCCGTTTACCGCACATCCAAGAACAGCCACTTTAATCGGGGCTTTGATCTTTTGGATGTATTCTTCCACTTCATTTGCGATGCTGATCAAATCGATTTCGATCCTTCCGCATGTCGGACAGGAAATCAATGTTGCCGCATTAGAAGCTAAACCGAATGATTTCAAGAGTTCGCGGGCAACTTTTACTTCTTCAACAGGATCTGCACTGAGTGAGATGCGAAGTGTGTTCCCGATCCCAAGGCTTAAGATGGCCCCGAGTCCGGCAGCACTCTTAACGGTTCCTGCAAAAAGCGTCCCTGATTCTGTAATACCTAAATGAAGAGGATAGTCAAACGCCTGTGCCGCTTTTGTATATGCTTCGATAGCCAAGTTGACATCGGAAGCTTTCATTGAAACGATGATATCATGGAAATCAAGATCTTCGAGGATCTTGATATGATGCAAGGCGCTTTCCACCATTCCATCTGCTGTAGGATAGCCGTATTTCTCCAGGATTTTCTTTTCAAGGCTTCCAGCATTTACACCGATTCGGATAGGAATTCCTTTTTCTTTTGCTGCTTTTACAACAGCCTCTACTTTTTCTCGGCGTCCGATGTTTCCGGGATTGATGCGGATTTTATCTGCGCCGCCTTCTATGGCTTTAAGAGCCAGCTTATAATCAAAATGAATGTCTACGACAAGCGGGATATTGATTCGCTTTTTGATTTCAGCGATTGCATCCGCAGCACGTTCATCCGGGCAGGCTACACGGACAATTTGGCAGCCGGCTTCCTCAAGCCTATTTATTTCGGCAACTGTTGCTTCTACATCATGTGTTTTCGTTGTCGTCATACTTTGTATAATTAATTCGTTGTTTCCGCCAATGGTTAAATTACCAACCTTGACGGGACGCGTTTTTGAACGATGTATTATTTCACCCAAAGGTAATTCGCTCCTTTTATTGATTTCAAATAATCTTACATAATCTTTCTCCGAACTTATTGTAACAGTGAGATGCAGTGATTGACAAGAAATTGGATGCGAAAATAGCTTAGGTCAGGGATAGACAGGAAAAGAATATACTTTTCCGATTTGAATGGATTCCGGCTTGATGCCGTTGTTCAATTCAGTGAAGTCTTTGATGAGCTGGTCTATGGAGACTGGGATGGGGCCGTTGTGCAGCTGTTCGACGATGGTAAGTACAGTATCTCCTGCATTCACCCGCACTTCTTTTACTTCCGGTTGATTGGGATCTTTTTTCACAGGAGCGTCCGCCTGTTGAATCGGCCGATTTACAGAGACGGCAGAAACAGTGGGTAAAGTACCGATTTTAATATCATAATAAACACTATAGACAAGAATAATGAAAATGAACAAAGACAATAGTTTCTTCATTCTTATAATCCTCCTGTGCTTCACTTGCTATATAGATATGCTTGTCCCCCTCAATAATGAGATAAAGGTGATTTTAAATTATGAGCAGATTAAAGAAATTGACGTTTTTTATTGGGCTGCTGCCATTTCTTATGGTATTAGGTAATTCGATGTTGATTCCGATTCTTCCTGCTATTGAACGCGGATTGAATTTAACGGCGGGGCAAGGAAGCCTTGTTTTGAGTTTATTCAGCTTCCCGGCAGCTATCATCATCCCATTTGCAGGTTTTTTATCCGACAGATATGGAAGGAAGAGAATGATTGCCATATCTTTGTGGCTCATCATCACAGGGAGTGTGATTTGTGCCGCATCTGCTTATTTTCCTGGATATGGGCTTCAGGTTTTATTGGCTGGGCGATTCATTCAAGGAGCAGGGGCAGCCGGGACCACCCCATTGGCGATGGCTTTGGCAGGAGACTTATTCACAGGTGGGGAAAGAGCGGAATCGTTAGGAATCCTTGAAGTCTACAACGGGGTCGGAAAAGTCGCAGCCCCCATTATCGGTGCAGCCGCAGCGATGATTTCCTGGGGAGCAGTCTTTTGGGTATTCCCAGTCATTGGAGGGCTCTCCTATTGGGGGATAAGAAAAAACATTAAAACACATGCCTCTGGAAAAGAGCTCGAAAGCATGAAGGAATATGCCGGCAAGCTAAAAAGTGTCTTTATCCGGAAAGCGGCAATCCTTATTCCATTATTTTTATTGGGGGGAATCGGACTGTTTTTATTATTTGGCCTGCTTTATTTCCTTTCATACCATATTCAGGATACCTATCATATTGACGGGTTCTTTAAAGGATTTTCATTTATGTTTCCTTTAGGGGCGCTGACATTGACCTCCTATTGGACGGGAAATGAATTAAAGAGCAATCCTGACAAAAAAAGTCCATTTTTATTGTTGGGAACAACCGTTCAGTTTCTTATGTTTGGGTGCATCCTTCTATTTCCTTCGTTCTCGGCACTGCTTTTCTTTTTGACAGTGGCATTTAGCGGTCTTGGCTTCATCCTCCCATCATTGAATTTAATCATTACCTCCAGTGTGGATGATGGAGAAAGGGGACTTGTAGTCAGCCTATATGGGACAGCCCGGTTTCTCGGGGTCGCCTTGGGACCGATCGTATATGGTGCATGGATAACGAGCGAACATAAAATGTTTCTTTACACATTTTTAATTTCAGTCCTATCTATAGTACTTTACGCAGTTTTCAGGTTCAGGAATTATGGATGGAGCGGATGGAGTTGGATGAGGAAGCGATTTATATAAAAAGCGCCATGCTGAAAGTTGCATGGCGCCATTGGCTACTTGACTTTTGGCTTTGGCATTTCTTTGATGACAAGGGTCAGCATAATCATAATCACTGCCCAGTCTAATACTGCTCCAAGCGGGACAGCTGTCTTCAACAGGTCCATCAATGCGAAGAAGACAGTCGGTAACGTGATGGCGTAAGCAGTGATTCTATAGCTCTGCCTATATGGCAATTTCTTGGACTGGATTCCCGCAAGAACCGTTCCGATAAGTGCGAAGATGGAAACCTTAATGAATCCGACGGCACTGACAAATAAATAATAGATAAGGAACAAGACCGGCAAGATGATCCAGATATTGTCTTTGAAACTTTTTAAGAAGCTGGAAATATCTTTGTTTGTGATATGGAGTCCGTTAAAAGTGGAGTACGGATACTTTTGGACTTTCCCATTGGCAGTAATTACAGCTTCAGTTTGTAATAATCCGATAGCATTTTCTTTTTCTTTCAATTCTTGATCTGTTACCGTTCCGGTTGAATCCAATACGATGGTCATGCCGTCTTTTTTTACAAATACAGGCTTGGAGGAATCGGACTGAAGCTGTCCTCCGTCAATCTTGAAATCAGGCAGATCTTTTGTTAACGTATTTTGTCCTGCTTCAAGCCCTGCAAGAGTCATGGAAGTAAAATGATAAGCCACAGGGATGACTGAAATGAGCATCAGCAAAAATATGTACAGAATCGTTTTCCCGATTCCCTGGAAACGAAATTTTGCAATATCCTTTGGTGAGTAAAGGCTTTTGACGAATTGCTTAAAAATATTCAAATATGACACATCCTTTGATAATCTCTATTTTATTTTATTATCTGGAAGGATTAACTAGCAAGGATTTTCTAAATAGAAGCTTTTCATGTATGATGCTATTAAATGAATTGTTTATCGTTTTAGGAGGGGCTGAATACATGGATTGGTTTTATTGGGGAATCATCATCATTTTGTTCATCATATCGTTCATTGGACTGGTTTATCCTGTCATCCCAAGTGTCCTGTTTATCTTAGGAGGATATATTTTGTACGGTTTGTTCTTTTCCTTTAAGGATTTTTCATGGCTGTTCTGGTCCGTACAGATTTTATTTGTCATTTTGCTGTTTGGAGCGGATTATTTGGCAAATATGATCGGCATAAAAAAATACGGAGGGACAAAAGCAGGGATTTGGGGCAGTACGATCGGGATGATAGCAGGCCCGTTTGTGATTCCGGTTGCCGGTATCATCATAGGACCTTTTATTGGTGCTGTCCTTGGGGAATTGATTGTCAATAAGACTTCATTTAAACAATCCTTGAAAATCGGCCTTGGCTCTTTGATTGGTTTTATCAGCAGTGTTTTCACAAAAGGAATTATCCAAGCTGTCATGATTATTTATTTCTTCTTCCAAGTAAGCTAATGAATAATGGATTCTTTTTTTAGCAAACTAAAAATGACTTCGGCTGTGCATTTTATTTGAACGTTTCATCCAACTTTGGTAATCTTATGATGAAACAGCCGAATGTTTATTCGGATAAAAAATACGACTACATAAAGGGAGGAATTATTCATGGCATACGAACTACCGCAATTACCTTATGCTTATGACGCATTAGAGCCTCACATTGACAAAGAAACAATGAACATTCACCACACAAAGCATCACAATACTTATGTAACAAAATTGAATGATGCATTAAATGGACATGATGAGCTATTAAGCAAATCTATCGAGGACCTTGTTTCCAACCTTGATGCTGTTCCTGAAAGCGCACGCACTGCTGTTCGCAACAACGGAGGCGGACATGCAAACCATTCATTATTCTGGACGATCCTTTCTCCAAATGGCGGAGGCGCTCCAACTGGTGAGATTGCTGAAGCTATCAACAGCAAATTCGGCAGCTACGACAAATTCCAAGAAGAATTTGCAGCTGCAGCAGCTGGCCGTTTCGGTTCTGGCTGGGCTTGGCTTGTTGTGAACAATGGCGAGTTGGAAGTGACTAGCACACCTAACCAAGACTCTCCATTGATGGAAGGCAAAACTCCTGTATTAGGTTTGGACGTTTGGGAGCATGCTTACTACTTGAACTACCAAAACCGTCGTCCTGACTACATCTCAGCATTCTGGAATGTTGTTAATTGGGATGAAGTGAACAAGCGTTTCGCAGCAGCGAAGTAATTCCATTAAATGAATAACGGCTGTCCGTCAAGCAATTGGCGGGCAGCTTTTTTATCGTTTAGGAACTAAAAAAATGTTGCTTACCTTGTGTTTAAATTTGAAGGAAGTTAATATACGTCCAGCTCCAGCGCCTAGCCCCTCGAGGTCATAAGCCGCACCTCTACGGAAATCAGGATTTCCTTCGAGTTCCGTCTTACGCTGGTCGGGGCTGATCAAGGCGCTTGCACTTTTGGTAGTTCCCTATTTTTGTCAATTCTCCTGTCATTGAATAAGGGACCTTGTTCTTTCAAACCCTAAGTTTGAAGAAAAAGGGGAGTTTTTTTATGAGTAAAAAATTTAGATGGACCGGTGAAGTGGAATTGACCAAGGATTTGACGCTGCTTATTTTGATAGGCGGCATTTACTCCTTGAGTATTTCTTTATCAAATACATTTGTGAATATATATTTGTGGAAGCAGACTGGAGAGTTTGTGGATTTAGGGATATATAATTTAAGCATCGTCATTTTTCAGCCCCTGACTTTTATCTTGGCGGGGAGATGGGCCAAGAAGATTGATCGGGTGATCGTACTGAGGATCGGAGTCATTTTTTTGGCCATATTTTACATCGTAGTGCTTTTGGTAGGCGAGCATGCGGCTCATTATTTATTTGTGCTTGGGGCCCTTTTAGGTGTTGGATATGGGTTTTACTGGCTTGCATTCAATGTCTTGACTTTTGAGATAACAGAACCGGAAACAAGGGATTTCTTTAATGGGTTTTTAGGGACATTGACTTCCGCTGGAGGGATGATCGGACCTGTACTCGCTGGGGCGATCATATCAAGGTTTATATCTTATAAGGGGTATACAATTGTTTTTGGCATATCCTTGTTTCTTTTTTCGCTGGCGGTGGTCTTGAGTTTTTCACTAAGAAGACGCCCATCAGAAGGTAAATACTTGTTCAAGAGAATCCTGGAAGAAAGAAAATACAATAAAAATTGGAGTTTGATTACGAGTGCCCACTTTTTCCAAGGACTGCGGGAAGGTACCTTCTTATTTATCATCTCAGTCTTTGTTTTCATTACGACAAAAAGTGAATTTGCCCTTGGTACTTTTGGATTGATTAATTCCGGGGTTTCCTTCATTGCTTATTATGCTGCATCCCGAATCATCAAAAAGCAATACAGGAAACGGGCAATTATGCTAGGCGGGCTGATCTTGTATGGAGCGATTTTCCTCATCATTTTCGATGTGACCTACCCAAGGCTTCTTTTATATGCAGGAACGATTGCGATTGCTTATCCGATGCTGCTCGTACCTTATATTTCAACTACTTACGACGTCATCGGCAGAGGGTGGAAAGCAGCTGAAATGCGGATCGAGTATATCGTAGTCAGGGAACTGTTTTTAAATGGAGGAAGAATTACATCCATTTTAATGTTCATTATTGCTGTCACGCAATTTGATGAAGCAAAGAGCATCCCGATTCTCCTTGCCGTTCTTGGGGCGGGGCATGCTTGCATCTATTTGTTTATAAGGAGAATTCATCTTGATGAACCACTTCCTTCTCCCAGGACTTAATGCAATTCTTGGCGGACATTGCCAGTAATGATAGCTTTGGATGATGGCCGCCTTTTTAAAAATGGATGGAAAATACCTAATTTGCTAGATATATGCAGAGTAAAAGAACCTTTCGACTATAGAAAAACCTCCATGTTTCTTTTACAATGAGGAGAAGACCCTTGTATCTTTAACGAAGGAAGGATTGTATAGATTGAAAAAAACGAAAAAGAAGAAAAAGACACATGTTCCTTTTCGGATGAATGTGTTGTTTTTTGTTGTCTTTTTGCTGTTTTCCGCATTGATCTTAAGACTGGGTGTTGTCCAGATTGTGTTTGGTGAAGACTTTAAACGAGAAATCCAACGGACAGAAGATGTAACTGTCGATACATCTGTACCGAGAGGAAAGATATTCGATACAAATGGGAAGGCTGTTGTCGATAATACCCCATTAAATGCTATTACATATACGAGGACACAATCGACGACACAGGAAGAAGAATTAGATGTTGCGAAAAAATTGGCCAAGATTATTGATAAGCCTGCAGATAAAGTGACAGAAAGGGAAAAAAAGGATTATTGGATTCTTAAACATCCTAAACAGGCAGAGAAGAAAATCACAGCTGCAGAGCGTCAAAAATATCAGAATAAACAAATCGATGATAAGGAGCTTTATCAGCTCCAGCTCGATCGAATAACGGAAAAAGAATTAAAATCCCTTTCTAAAGATGATTTGGAGATTCTTGCCATCTACAGGGAAATGATCAGCGGATATAACCTGGTTCCTCAAATCATCAAAAATAAAGGTGTGACACCTAAAGAGTTCGCGGTAGTAAGTGAACATTTGAGTTCTCTGCCGGGAGTTGATATAACGACGGACTGGGACCGCTACTATGCTTATGGGACAACTTTGAAATCAATACTTGGGAAAGTGTCAAATTCAGACCAAGGACTTCCGAGAGAGCTTGCTGATTACTATGTAGCCCGGGGATACAGCCGTAATGACAGGGTTGGGACGAGCTATATCGAACAGCAGTATGAAGATGTCCTCCAAGGAACAAAAGCCAAAGTGAAGAATGTCACGGATAAAGAAGGAAATGTGATTGACACCGAGACGATTACAGAAGGCCAAAGAGGGAAGGATCTAGTTTTATCCATCGATATCGAACTTCAAAAACGTGTGGAGCAAATCATTGAAGAAGAATTGATGAAGGCAAAATCAACCCCGGGACATGAGCTGCTTGATCGGGCATTTGTCACCATGATGGATCCGTATACAGGTGAAATATTGGCCATGGCCGGAAAACAATATGAAATAGATGAAAAGACGAAAAAGCCAGTTCTGAATGACTTTTCTCTTGGGAATTTCACGACATCCTATGCCATGGGATCCGCTGTCAAAGGAGCGACTGTTTTGACAGGCTACAGAACAGGTGCATTGGAGCCTGGGCAGAAAATTTTCGATGAACCATTATTAATTAAAGGAACGAAAGAGAAAAGCTCCTATAAGAACTTCGGTTTGATCAATGATCTGCAGGCACTGAAATTTTCATCCAACGTGTACATGTTCAAAACAGCGATTAAAATCGGGGGAGGCGTCTATAGGCCAAATGAGCCTCTTCATATCAATATGGATGCCTTTGACACGATGAGAAACAGCTTTAAACAATTTGGACTGGGTTCGAGAACGGGAATCGATCTCCCGGGAGAACAGGTAGGCTATGAAGGATATACACAGGCACCTGGACTTCTTCTTGACTTTGCCATCGGCCAGTTCGATACTTATACTCCTTTACAATTGGCGCAATATATCTCTACCATTGCAAATGGCGGCTATAGAATGCAGCCCCATATTGTGAAGGAAATCAGGGAACCGGTTGAAAAATCCGGTGAAATGGGTCCAATCGTTGAAGAAGTTGAGCCTAAGGTTCTTAACAGGCTTGATATGAAGCCAAGCTGGATCGACCGTGTCAAAGAAGGATTTAGATTAGTGGCACAGGAACAGGGCGGTACAGCTTATTCTGCTTTTTACGCAGGAACTGTTTCTTCCCATCCGACAAACTATAAGCCAGCTGCCAAAACAGGAACGGCGGAAGGCTTGTATGATGGACCAAAACGCCAGGATTTTGTTAAAGCAGGAAAAGATGTTCCGATGACGTGGAACTTGACACTTGCAGGATATGCACCGAATGACCATCCTGAAGTCGCCTTCTCTGTAGTGGTTCCATGGGCATATCAAGATGATCCAAAAAACCCGAGGACCAATACGAATATCGGCAAAAAGATTCTTGATGCTTATTTTGATATTAAAAAAGAGCGTCAGGAAAAAGGATTGGATAAAGCAACCTCCATTCAAAAGGTAGAAAATATTGATGAAGTTGAAAAAGGGCAAGCGAAAGCAAGAAAAGAGAATGACAGTGGTGCCCCGCAAAACGATTCGACTAATTGACATCCGGCAAATGCCGGATGTTTTTTTATTATGGGAAAAAATAAGCAGGATTAAGTTTTTGTCGAATTTACAAAAGCTTAACATTCAGTTAAAACCAAGTTAATAGTCGTCGTTTAATCTTAGTCATGTAGGACAAAACAACCACAGCCTTAGGGGGAATAAAGGAATGAAAAACCTTAAAAAACTCGGATTGATTTTAACCGTTGCAATGGTAGCAGTTTTTGCAGCAGCATGCGGCGGAGCTAAAGATGGAGCATCAGGCGGTAAAGACGGAAAAGAATTATCAGGTTCATTAGTGATTTCCGGTTCTTCTGCTATGCAGCCATTGGTTGCAGCAGCAGCTGAAGAATTCATGAATGATAATCCAAGTGTTGATGTTCAAGTAAATGCCGGCGGATCTGGAACAGGACTTTCTCAAGTAGCAGAAGGATCTGTACAAATCGGAAACTCTGATGTATTTGCTGAAGAGAAGGATGGAATTCCAGCTGACAAATTGGAAGATCATAAAGTAGCAGTTGTTGGTATGACTGCAGCAGTCAACCCTAAAGTAGGCATTAAAAATATTTCAAAAGAAGATCTAATCAAAGTATTCACAGGAAAAATCACTAACTGGAAAGATCTTGGCGGAAAAGATCAAAAAATCGTTCTTGTAAACCGTCCTGATTCATCCGGTACTCGTGCTACATTCGTTAAATACGCATTGGATGGAGCGACTCCTGCAGAAGGAATCACTGAAGATGCAAACAATACAGTATTAAAGATTATCAACGAAACTGACGGTGCAATCGGATATCTTGCTTTCTCTTACCTAAAAGGTGACCAAGCAACTCCACTATCCATTGATGGTGTAGAACCGACTGATGAAAATGTTCAAAACGGTAAATTCCCAATCTGGGCATACGAGCATTCTTACACTAAAGGAAAAGCTGACGGTCTTGCCAAAGCATTCATCGATTATATGATGAGCAAAGATGTGCAAGAAAGCTTAGTTCCAGACCAAGGCTACATTCCTGCTTCTAAAATGAAGGTAGAACGTGATGCTGAAGGGAAAATGAGCAACAAATAATCATTGACAAAAGTTGATAAAAAAGGTGTGGGTAAATGCTGCAAGCATTTACCCTCCATCTATGTTTATGCATGAGTTTATTTCAGATCATTGTAATAGGGAGGGAGTTTGTTGTAGTCCCTATTCAGAATCTAATGTTGTATTAGGGGTGTAATAATAATGGAAAAAACGGTTCCTGCTTCTAAACGATTACTAAAATCGAGTAAGACGAAAATGAACGGGGAATTCAGAGGAAGAATGCTAGTGACCCTATGTGCTGTCATCATGATTGCAGCAACGATTGCCATCACGATTTTCTTAGGCACAAAAGGATTGCAGGCATTTTTTAAAAATGGTGTAAATCCAATTGAATTCTTAACCAGTTCCGATTGGAATCCTTTGAAAGAGAATCCCGAATATGGTGCTCTAACGTTTATTGTTGGATCCTTTGCTGTCACTGTCCTGTCAGCAATCATTGCAGCTCCTCTCGGAATTGGCGCAGCGATATTCATGACTGAAATCGCACCTTCCTGGGGAAGAAAAATACTGCAGCCAATAGTAGAGCTTTTAGTCGGTATTCCTTCAGTCGTTTATGGATTCATAGGACTTACAGTATTAGTGCCATTTGTTCGCAGCCATATTGGAGGTTTAGGATTTGGACTCTTGTCCGGCACCATCGTCCTTTCCGTCATGATCCTTCCGACAGTCACGACGATTGCTACAGATGCCATGGCAACATTGCCTAAAAACCTTAGAGAAGGATCCCTTGCCTTAGGCGCTACAAGATGGCAGACAATCAAAAAAGTATTGATTCCAGCTGCACTTCCATCATTGTTGACCGCCATTGTCCTTGGGATGGCAAGAGCGTTTGGAGAAGCATTGGCTGTTCAAATGGTCATCGGAAATTCACGCGATCTCCCAACGAGTATCTTGGATACAGCAGCAACGTTAACGACAATCATCACTCTAAATATGGGTAATACCACATATGGAAGTGTTGAGAATAACACGCTATGGTCCATGGGCTTGATTCTGTTGATCATGTCATTTGGCTTCATTCTGCTCATTCGCTACCTGGCGTCAAGGAGGAAATTATAATGAACAGCAAAGTTGCAGATCGCATTGCCACAGGGGTATTCGGACTCATTGCAGTCATTATCATTACCATCCTGGCAAGTTTATTCGGATATATATTAGTCAACGGAGTTTCACATATATCATGGAGTTTCATCACATCGCCTTCAAGCTCCATCCGCGCAGGAGGCGGGATTCGTGATCAGTTATTCAACTCGATTTATATTTTAGTCATCACAATGATCATTACCGTTCCGCTTGGTTTAGGCGGAGGAATTTATATGGCTGAATATGCAAAACCGGGGAGAGTGACAAATACGATTCGCTCATGCATTGAAGTCCTTGCTTCACTCCCATCCATTGTCATCGGGATGTTTGGTTTATTGATGTTTGTTAATTTAACAGGCTGGGGATATACAATTATCGGAGGAGCGTTAGCCCTTACTGTATTCAATCTTCCTGTCATGGTGCGTGTGAGCGAAGACGCCATCAGGAATCTTCCTAATGATTTAAAAGAGGCAAGCCTTGCGCTTGGAATCACACATTGGCATACGATTAAGAAAGTATTGCTTCCTTCTGCGTTTCCTTCCATTTTGACAGGAGCCATTCTGGCATCAGGGCGGGTATTTGGAGAAGCTGCAGCCTTACTTTTCACAGCAGGTCTTTCAACACCAAGATTGAACTACATGGATTGGAATCCATTCTCGCCAATTTCGCCATTGAATATTTTCAGGCCGGCAGAAACATTGGCTGTTCATATTTGGGCAGTGAATACACAAGGATTGATTCCTGATGCAAAAGAAATTTCGGCAGGTGCATCTGCGGTACTGATTATCGCTGTACTGATTTTCAACTTGTCAGCACGTTGGATCGGAAGCATTATTCATAAAAAAATGACAGCAAATAAATAAGAACAGGTGTGATAAAAATGTCCACTCTGATGACGGAGATAAAATCCGAAGTAAATAATCGAAAAAATAGTCTGCAAGAAAGCATTTTGAAGGTTGAGGATCTAAGTATTTTTTATGGTGAAAAGAGAGCTGTGAATTCTATCTCATTAGACATTCAAAAAAATGCCGTGACCGCATTGATTGGCCCTTCAGGATGTGGGAAGTCCACATTTTTACGAAGCATTAATCGTATGAATGACCTTATTCCTATTGCCCGCAGCGAAGGTAAAATTTTATATGATGATGTAAATTTATTAGATGAAAAAATAGATGTGGTTGCACTCAGGAAAGAAATCGGGATGGTATTCCAGAAGCCGAATCCGTTTCCAAAGTCGATTTACGAAAATATCACGCATGCTTTGAAATTTTACGGAATCCGCAAGAAAAGCCTCCTTGATAATGCGGTCGAGGAAAGTTTGACAAAAGCAGCTCTGTGGGATGAAGTCAAAGATCGGTTGCACACGTCTGCCTTATCCCTCTCAGGAGGCCAGCAGCAAAGGCTGTGTATTGCAAGGACGATAGCCATGAAACCATCCGTCATGCTCTTGGATGAACCATCTTCTGCACTCGATCCGATTTCGAATGCAAAAGTGGAGGAGCTCATCCAGGATTTGAAGAAAGATTATTCAATCGTCATTGTAACGCATAACATGGGCCAGGCTTCCCGTATATCCGATAAGACTGCATTTTTCTATAATGGAGACCTGATTGAATATGACGATACAGAAACCATATTCACAAATCCATCGGTAAAAAGAACAGAAGAATACATTTCCGGTCGATTTGGTTAAGGGGGAATAAGAATGATTTCAGCTATCTCGCAAAGACAGGTATTTAATGTAAATGATTTAAACCTATGGTATGGAAACAACCAGGCGTTGAAAAATATACAATTTGATGTCAATGAAAACGAAGTGACGGCAATCATCGGACCATCAGGCTGTGGGAAATCGACTTTCATTAAAACATTAAATTTAATGATACAAATGGTTCCCAATGTGAAAATGTCCGGTGAAATCCTATTTGATGGTAAAAATATTTTATCCAATAAGGTCGATCTGGTAGAATTAAGGAAAAATGTCGGAATGGTATTCCAAAAAGGAAATCCATTTCCCCAGTCGATTTACGATAATGTAACCTATGGACCAAAGATCCATGGAACAAAGAAAAAAGGCGTCTTGGATGAAATTGTAGAAAAGTCATTGAAAGATGTTGCACTTTGGGATGAAGTGAAGGACCGCCTGAATGCTCCTGCTCTCGGTTTATCCGGTGGTCAGCAGCAGCGGCTATGCATTGCCCGTGCTCTTGCAACGAAACCTGAAGTTTTGCTAATGGATGAACCGACTTCAGCATTGGATCCAATTTCTACAATGAAAATCGAGGAGCTTGTACTTGAACTGAAAGAGAAATATACGATTGTGATGGTCACTCATAATATGCAGCAGGCGTCACGCGTATCAGATAAAACGGCATTTTTCCTTATGGGAGAACTCGTTGAAATGGACAATACAGAGAAAATCTTCTCTAACCCTGAGGATAAAAGAACAGAGGATTATGTGACTGGCAGATTCGGATAAAGGATGGGATGGAAAATGAACGTACGGACAAATTTCGATCAAAACCTCAAGCAGCTAAAAGAACTTCTTTTAGAAATGGCCGATATTTCACAAAAGGCTTTGCGGGACTCAATTGAAGCATTGAAGGCTCAAAACCTTGAAAAAGCCAAAGATATTATAGCAGGGGATAATATCGTCGACCGAATGGATGATGAAGTTAATGCTAAAGCAATGGCACTTATTGCTAAAGAATCGCCTGTTGCTTCGGATTTAAGAAAGATCATTGTGGCTATCAAAGTTTCATCCGAGGTAGAGAGAATAGGGGATATGGCTGTAAATATCGCCAAATCTACTCTTCATATCGGGACAGAAAAGCATATTAAAAAAATCGTAGACATTCCAAAAATGGCAGAAATGGCGTTAGATATGCTGTCTGCTTCACTTGCTTCATTCTATTCTGAGGATGTCACCCTCGCAAGGGATACAGCAGAAAAAGATGATGCAGTTGATGCAATGTATGGTGAACTCATCCAGGAATTGATGGGATACATCCCTGAACATCCAACTGCCATCAATCAAATCACTCAGCTCGCATTTACGTGCCGCTACATTGAACGAGTAGCAGACCATGCGACGAATATATCTGAAAATGTCATTTTCCTCGTTACTGGAAAACGATTTGACTTAAATGCATAAAGAAAAGTGGAGCCAGCTTGCTTAAAGGCGTAGAGACTGGAGCGTAGCACCACGAGATAAAGGAATCACGATGAGCTTTAGCGAATCGATGATGACTTATCGTAAGTGTGCTGAGCGAAGTCTCATAGCCTTTAGCCGGCAGAGCTGGACAATAGAAAAGCGGAAGCACCTCCCAAGCTCTAGACGCTGGACAATAAGAAAAAGAACGCCATTTCATATGGCGTTCTTTTCTTATGTTTTCGTAATGATCTTAGCGATCTGTTCAAAATCCATGTCACTTGTGAGGTCGTATTCCCCGATTTGCAGGATCTGTCCATATTTATGGACGATCAGGTAGTCATTCAATTCATCCCCATTTTTGACGATTCCGGCCTTCTCGATTTCAGAACTGATGTCTGATGTGGTCATGCCGCTGTGAATGACCAGCCGATATTTCGTAATGACTTTTGCAGCGTCTTTCTTACTCTCTTTGCTGCCGTTCTTTAATGCTTTAAGTTCTGTCTTTAATTCAGAATTCTCCTTCAGCAGTGTGTCATAGGTGTCTTTTTTCACCCACGAATCACTTTCTTTCAATGATATCTTTCCTTCTGTCGCTATAGCAGAAGGGAAAAATTTCATTATAATAAAGATCGCAAGAATGGCAAAAATGATGCCTGCTGCAAAGGAGCGCGTTGTCCTCTTGTCCATTCCTTATTAAACTCCTAACGATTGGCCATGAATTGGCTTTTATTTGATGATTTCCTTGATTTCCGCCAGTGAAAGTGAGGATTGTTTTGAGATTTGTTCTATATCCAGACCTTGTTTATGGAGGGCAAGAACTTGATTTTTAAGGATTTCATTAACTTTGGTGCTGTTTTTTCCTGGCCGCTGTCTAACAGGTTTGAACTCTATGGCGTTTCCCTCTACTAAAATCTCTTCTTCAAGTACTTTCATTCGATTCTTTAACTGATACGTTTCCTGATAAAAGTTCAAAGAAAGTTCCTCTACCTCTTTTTCTACCATTTTCACTTTGTCCTTTTGAAAAAAAGAAAGGATAAACAAGAGACCTGCAATGATAAACAGCCCTATTAAAATATTTTCCATTTGAAGTCCCCTCTGTAAATATTTCCTCTTTTATTTATAGCATAGCTCGGCAAAAATCTCTATATTTCCTGTACAGGAAGAGAATAGAAGATGTTTTTGTCGATTTAACTCTTTGGAAAAGAAGTGAGAAATGTCGATTAGAGGGGGGGAAGGGTACAAAGAAATTTTTTTCTCTTTATTATTCAGCGGTGTATCCATATCGAACATTTTACGACAATTTGCGTTCATTGTAGCCTTTTGACGATGGTGGTACGATTAAAAGACAAAATAATTTAAAATGTTCTGACAAGTAGGGTGATGAAATGATAGCTGAGATTAAACAATTAAGAGAACAGGGACTCTCCTTTCGGAAAATAGCAAAAGAATTGAATATGACAGTGGGGAAAGTCCAGTATAGCTGGGTGAAGTATCAAAAAGCTTCTGAATCTCAAAAAGAGGAGAACGATTCGGCAAGGAAAATGAGGATCGGAAAGGTGAGGAGTATGAGCAGGATCCCTGCATCTCCCGGAAATTATCTGCATGTCCTTTATTCTTCCGGGACAAGGGTACTCTGCTATTGGCATTTTGATGAGAGAGTAACTGGTGCAGTGATTGACTATTATGGGCGGGAAAAAGTTGGAACAGCTCTTGTCATGCGTGTTTATTACGATGGAGTAAACTCAGAATCCATTCAAGAAATCATGATTCCTCCAAACGCAGACCATTGGTTTCTGAGTGAGCTAACCCCTGGAAATACGTGCTATATCGAGCTGGGTCTTTTAATTGAAAGCATCAGCCGCTTCCTCCCTCTTCTCAAGTCTGAATCCATCTCCGTTCTTTCAAATGATGCAGGTACGGAAAGAAACAGGTTAACAGCCGAACCGGCATGGGGTTCAAATGTAAGCACCTATTCTTATTACAGCGGCCAAATGAATCAAAGCGGGAGAAATGGGGGTGGCAGCAATGAAAGCTGAATCAGAAGTGAGTATCATCTTTTTTAAACAGACAGATGACAATTTTCTTTCAATAAATATCTCTGATAAGAGAGAGTACGCAGGCTCATTGGCAGCTTCCTATTTAATGACCCTGCAGGAGATTGAAAAAAGTGAAATGCAATCGATATTTTTGGTGATCAATCCTAAAGACTTACAGCTGTTTGAAGAGGAAGATTTCCGAAAGAATGCGGAAGAATGGATGTTGAGATCATTCAAAGAGACAAGCCATTGTTCCAAACATGAAATGGGAGAGATTTATTCACAGTGGATTCATCACAAGAGGAATATAGTTGAAGCCATTAAGAGTTTTATAGATAGCGGTAAAGCAATCGGCGTGCCGACGGCTATTAAGAAAATCCCGTTTACACATTATAAGTCCAGGATCTCCATTCAAGAACAAATTCGCCAATCAAAGTCTCTTTGGAAAGAATTTTTTCATTATGAACCGAATGGGTTTTGGCTGCCGAAATGTGCATTTATGCCAGGCATCGAACAACAATTAATAGAAAATGATATACAATATGTTTTCGCAGGAAAAATGGGGATTCAAATGGCAGAGCCGAAAAGGGATTCTCAGCCATCTATTATCCAAACTCCTCAAGGATTGAAAATCATTGGGATTAAAGAAAATCAGAAAATATCTAATGAACATACAGAGCTATTTCAGCTAGATTATACCGGTCCATTTTCTGAAATGATGCTGAAAGAGACAGAATGGCCAATAGGGGTCCCTGGATTTACTTATCTGGGCATGGAGAGCGGCACTGCCATTCTGTCAGATGAAGAATTGCTGGATTTGATGAAGATTCATCGCTCTGAGAAAGAGGCAGCATGGCATGATTCAAAACAGGTAGACGGGCAGCCTGACTCTTTTACGGCTCTTCTGCTGTCTTGGGAATATCCGCCGAATATTGTAGGCGGCCTATCCAAGCATGTTGCCGAGCTCGCAGCGGGCATGAGTAATAAAGGAATAAAAGTTATCATATTGACAGCAGGATCACGCGGCCTCCCTGAATTTGAAAATATTGATGGTCTTCATATTTACCGGGTTTGTCCAATCCATGAAAATGAACCGGAATTCATAGATTGGGTGGCTGGCTTGAATATTGAAATGATACAAACAGCTTGTAAGATTATCAAAGAAGAATCCGTGCAGGTTATCCATGCCCATGACTGGCTCGTTTCTTCTGCAGCCGGATATTTAAAAAAACATTTTCGCCTTCCACTTGTCACCACCATTCATTCCACAGAAAATGGAAGAAATAACGGCATCTATAATGAAATCCAGTCATTTATACATGAAAAAGAGAAAGAATTGATTCACCTCTCTGATGAAGTGATTGTCTGCAGCGACTATATGAAAGCAGAAGTAAGGGAACAATTCGACCTTCTTGAGTCGCATATGATTCCAAATGGCATCAAGATTTCTTCTTTAAAGACTGTCCCTCAAGGCACCTGCGGTTTAGAATCATGGATCAATGGAAGGAAACTAGTCTTTTCCATTGGCAGGATGGTGGGAGAAAAAGGATTCCAGACAGTGATAGAAGCTGCAGAAAAAATGGCAGATGAACGCTCTACCATTTGTTTTATCCTTGCAGGAAAGGGACCTTTATTAGCGCATTACAGACAGATGGGCGCAAACCGCGGCCTGGAGGATTTTGTTCAGTTTCCTGGGTTCATTTCCGAAGAAGAAAAAAATCGACTCTTTCAAATGGCTTCAGTTTCGGTTTTTCCGAGTTTATATGAGCCGTTTGGGATTGTGGCGCTTGAGGCGATGGCCGCAAAATCCCCCTTGATTGTGACTAATACCGGCGGGCTAAAGGGAATTGTTCAAAACGGTGTGTCCGGCCAGTTAGTGGAACCGGATGACAGCAAAGAATTGGCTGCAGCCATTACAGAAGTGATTCAGTCGCCTGCTTTTGCAAAGAAATTAGCAGAAAATGCCTATAAAATGGCAGAATCTCTATTTGGCTGGGATCGAATCTGTAACCAGACGATTGATGTTTATAAAGATTTATGGTTGAAGCTTCGGGTACAGGATCCTGTACAAGTGAAATAAAATTCAAGCGCAAAGGAGGGGCATGGTATGACGACGGCAAGAGCAGCTGCGTGTTCACACCAGCTAAACATGAGAGTCTATTTAATGGAAGCAGAATCCGGTCATATTTATGAGGAAGCTGAGCTATCCGATATCACTGGAATGAATATATGTATGAATGAATCCTTTTCCCCAGATGGAAGGATGCTTGACATTTCGATTGAAAACAACACATCGGAACTAAAAAAAGGAAAACTCCTTATTATAAACGAACCCATTGATTGCGAAAAGGACCATGTAGCGCTGCTTCCTCCGCTGCATTCCCACAGCGTCCATTTCCTTGAAGGCTTTGTATACCTGGTGGATGGAAAAATGGATAATGGATTTACGAGACAAAGTACTTTTTCGTGGATGAAAGAAAGAAGCCTGCCTGAATTATTTACGCATCCTGCTGCCTACCAGCCGATTGTGAAAGGAGAAGCAGCGAGTGTTTTGTGTTTTGATTATTCATGCCAAGGTTTTACAAGGATTGAAGGTGCAATTTGGTCGTTAATGGGAGAAGAAATCGATGATTTATTAAAAATCAGTGAAGGTCTTAAAATCGGACTAGCATTTAAAATAAAAAAGTGATATTATATAAAAGTCGTACGAATAGTAGAAGAATGCAATTTAGAGTTTGGAGGGAAAATCATGCGTGTAAATATCACTTTGGCTTGCACTGATTGCAGCGAGCGTAACTATATTTCTACAAAAAACAAGCGTAACAACCCTGATCGTCTTGAGCTTAAAAAATATTGCCCAAGAGAAAAGCGTGTTACATTACACCGCGAAACAAAGTAAGCAGCTGGGATCTTCCCACTGCTTTTTTTATTACATATTTTTCTGTTTAAAGGGGATCAGACAAATGGATAAGAAAGAATTGCGAAAAGAAATCAAAAAGAAGCTTGATGCACTTACATTTCTTGAACATGCACAAAACTCCTACTTAACAGCAAGCACACTGTTCAGCACACCAGAATGGAAAAATGCCCACACAATTGGGATTACCGTATCGAATTCTCCGGAACTTGATACATGGAGCATCATTAAACGTGCCTGGGATGAAGGAAAGAGGGCAGCAGTACCAAAATGCCTGCCGGAAAATAAGGAAATGGTTTTTAAGCATTTAACGGCTTTCACCGATTTAGAACGTGTCTTCTTTGGACTATATGAGCCTAAAGAATGTACAACTGCCATTCAAAAAGGGGGCATCGACTTAATGATAGTGCCCGGGCTCGCCTACCAAAAAAATGGTTTCCGCATTGGGTTTGGCGGAGGCTATTTTGACCGGTATTTATCCGATTTTGAAGGATCGACTGTTTCACTGGCATTCAAAGAACAAATCGTTGAGTCACTCCCTGTCGAAAGTTTTGATATACCAGTTCAAAAAATCATAGTGGAAAGAGAAGTCATTGATTGTCGTGATTGAAGTAATACTATTATCCATTTTCATCTTCATCATTTGCACAGCTGGAATAAAAACCAAAAGCCTTTCATATTCAGGTGGTGCAGCAGCTTTTATTTGCGGTGAAATCATCGCTGTTTCATTCGGCCTGAGAGGCTTGCTTATATTGGGAGCCTTTTTTCTTTCATCCAGTCTCTTATCCCGCTTCAAGGCTTCTGAAAAAAGTCAGGTGGAAGAGATAGCAGCTAAAGGTTCCCGGAGAGATTGGCAGCAAGTGGCTGCAAACGGAGGACCTGCAGCGATATTTTGCATGGCCAATATCGCTGAACCACAAGAGGTATGGCTGATTTGCTTCTGCGCCTGCCTTGCTGCAGCCAATGCAGATACGTGGGCATCCGAACTCGGGGTTTTAAGCAGAGGCAAGCCATACTCCATCCGCTCATTCCGTTTTGTCCAAAAGGGGACATCTGGTGCAGTGTCAATGCTTGGAACCCTAGCAGCTCTGGCTGGAGCAGCATTCATTGCGGTGATCAGCCTTGTCTTGTTTTGGGGGATAGGGGCTTATGCTTTGATTTGGATTACATTATCGGGATTTTTGGGAAGCGTGGCTGATACTGTTTTCGGAGCATTCCTGCAAGTGGAATATCAATGTAGGAAATGTAAATTGAAAACTGAAAAAACCATTCATTGCAGCAGAACTACCCAAAAAGTAAAAGGGTGGAAGTTTGTGACTAATGAAACGGTGAATTTTATCTCCCCACTTCTGGCGGGCCTGCTGATTTTGTTCATTTATTTTTGATAAAAATTGAAGTCTATCGGATATTTCTCCCATATTGCTGCAAAATAACGTCAGGAGGGATGAAAATGTCTAATGGACTTTGGAAATGGACGATTCCGATTTTGTTGTTTGTGGTAGCTTATCGATACAGGTATCGTGTAATGAACGTAATGCTGGGAAATTTTATTCTGCGCAAAATGATTGTGAAATTTGCTATGAATATCCCGGGATTCCGTTCAAAGATGATTCAAAGCACTTTCCTGTAGACCTGTAGAAGATACAGGTCTTTTTTTTATGGCTAAGAAGTATAACAAATTCAGAGTGATGTTCTGTAGCTCCAGGGGCTGACCAGGGCGCTTCCGCTTTTCTTTGTCCAGCTTCAGCGCCCAGCCCCTCGAGTCATAAGCCGCACCTCTACGGAAATCAGGATTTCCTTCGAGTTCCGTCTTATGCTGGTCGGGGCTGATCAGGGCGCATCCGCTTTTCTTTGTCCAGCTCCGCCGGCTAGAGGCTGGGAGGTTTCCTTCAGCACACTTACGATAAGTCAACATCGGTTCGCTGTCGCTCAACGTGTTTCCTTTATCTCGTGGTGCTTCAGTCCAACCTCTGCGCCTCTGAACAGCCGGCTCCGCTTTTCTATCACCCTATCGCTTTACACCTCTTTGTCCTGTTTTGTATAGTAAAAGAAAAAACGCCCAGGCTGTATGAAAATGGGTGGAAAGTAGTGAATGGGTTGGACGTTAAGAGAGAGTGGCTTTTTTGGAAAATCGCTAATGAATTGGTTGAAAAAAATAATTACCGATTATTGAAGATATCAAGCAATCAGAATGAAATTTGGATGGAGAATGTCTCTCAAAAACATGCACCCGTCATCAGGCTGACAAATCACGATGTAGATTGGAGCAACAGGCTCCAGCAGGAAATTGAGTGGACGGCAAGGAATGGCGAGAACATCAGGACGGCCTTTCATAAGAGAAATGTTAAAGTTCAGAATGTCTATATTTCAGATTTCCCTCCTGTTGATGAGTATCAATTCAGGCTGGAAAAACCTTTTACTTCTTTAGATCAAAAGGTCGAAGTAACTTCTATTATGATTCTAATGAATGATTGGCAAAATGGAGTTCACCAATTGAACTCATTATTGCAGCCGCCTTCACCTATTTCTATCAATGAGAGTTCAGAGGATGAAGCGACCGTTGAAGGGCTTCAGCAATCCGTCATCCAGACTTCTGCAAAAAGGGAAGAAACAGAACGTGGTCTTTTTGAATTCGGGAAGCCTTTTTTCACCTATATCTTTTTAGGGATCCAAGTCATCATGTTCCTGCTGTTGGAAATCAGTGGAGGCAGTACGAACTCAGAGACGCTTATTAAGTTTGGGGCCAAATACAATCCATTGATCCTTCAAGGGGAATGGTGGAGATTCTTTGCACCGATCTTCCTGCATATAGGACTTCTTCATTTATTGATGAACTCGCTGGCCCTTTATTTCTTGGGGCCAGCTGTCGAAAAGATATATGGCAGACTTCGTTTCCTTTGGATTTACTTATTTGCGGGTTTTTCCGGGTCAGTGGCAAGCTTCGTTTTTTCCGATCATTTATCCGCAGGAGCGAGCGGCGCCATTTTTGGCTGTTTTGGGGCGCTTCTCTATTTTGGTTCTGTGTATCCGAATCTGTTCTTTCGTACAATGGGGACAAACGTACTTGTTGTCATCGCCATCAATCTAGTATTCGGATTCACATCT
Source organism: Falsibacillus pallidus (assembly GCF_003350505.1). NCBI lineage: Bacteria > Bacillati > Bacillota > Bacilli > Caryophanales > Bacillaceae > Falsibacillus > Falsibacillus pallidus. The sequence continues at coordinate 12,605 of NZ_QQAY01000003.1, read as the reverse complement.
TCTGGAATTGATAATGCAGGCCATATCGGAGGATTAATTGGTGGGTTCTTAGCGACGGGTGCCGTGCATTTCCCTAAGCAAAAAAAGCTAAGGAAGCAGCTGCTTTTCTTGCTGATCTCCTTGGCAGCTGCTGCTGGATTCCTGTTTTACGGCTATCGATACAGTGCAGCAAACCAGGGTCCTGATTCAGTGAATATCCTTGCTCAGGAATATATCCAGGATAAGAACTATTCAGATGCACAAAACCTCTTGGAAGACTATCTCAGCAGCCATGAGGGAAATGCGCTTACTTACTTCTTCCTATCATTTGCCGAAATGAAAGAGGAAGCATATCCTTCTGCAAAAGAACACCTCCAGAAGGCAGTGAAGCTTGAGCCATCTTTTCATGAGGCACATTACAATCTCGCGCTTCTTTACTATGATGAAGGAGACTATGATCAAGCCAAAAAAGAAGTTGAAAAGGCGCTGCAGTATTCAGATGATAAAAAATATAAAACCTTATTGGATCAACTTGAATCATTATCCGGTTCATCCAATTAATAGGCTGGGATTTTTTGCTTCAATTCAATGGATTCACCCGACTTGGTTAAGAAGGCAACCAGAAGCTCCCGCCGGTTTTTATCCAAGAATATAATAGGAACGGTGCTTCCGAGGGGATCCTCGATAGTGCCGTTTTTTAATTTGATTCCAAGGAAATAGTTTTTATAGAGTCCTTCCCATAGATTTCCGATGATAGTATCCGATTGGCTTTTCGTAAAGCCAGGAAGTGGTTTATCGTTGTAGGAAGGAATTTCAGTCAATAAGAAAATATAATTGTTTTGTTTCTGCAACGGAAGTTTTTCCAACGTTTTTCCTTCCCAATAGTCAACTTTTTGCTGTATCAATTGATCGATTATGTTCTTCCACTGCTTCTCTTCATTGCTCGAAGGGACGCGAAATGAAGAAGGGCGGCTCCATTTTGATTGGATGGCATATATTTGATCCTGAGACATCCTTTGAGCACTTGTGATTTCTCCATTTCCTTTACCATGGATCTCCGCATAATGAAGCCCCACACTTTGCAGGAGGCTGCTTTCATTTGATGTATAGGTGCTTTCATTCTTCAGGAAAGAAACATTCTGACCCCATTTATTCATTTTTGCCGCCAGGATTCCGTTGCTGTATAGAAAACCTATGTCCTGCCTTAAATATGCACGTTGATTCAGTTCTGATTCCATTTTCCACTGTGCCGAATAGGAGCCTTGATTCACATTTTCTTTAATTGTGATTGAATTAGAGGCTTTCAGGAAAATGGCTTCCTTATCGATGGGGAAATAGGTGATGCTTTCCTTTGCATCAGGATTAGCTGAAGCAAAAATAGAATAGCCAATCACAATAAATAGAAGGAATGCCATAAATATCTGGAGGTTTTTATTTTTCACTGCAGCCGCTCCTTTCCTATGATTAGGACAAGTATATGATTCAAGCATGCTGTATATGACGTCTCTCTAGTATTTTTTTCTGCCTCTTTGACCATGATGGAAGCTAGTATGGTTGTAAGGGAGTGCGCATATTGTATCAAATGGAAAAAAAGCTAGTTTCATCATCTATCGATGAAAACATTGAATATATGAAAAACGCGATGGCGGTAGATAAAAGCTTTGACGTCATCCAGCTCGACCTATCCTATGCGGGGAGAAGGATGGTCATGTTCCTCGTGGATGGTTTCGTGAAAGACGATATCCTCCACTATCTCATGAAGCTTCTCGCAGGACTCGATGAAGGGCAGCTTGAAAATGACCCGTTGGATATGCTGTTGAAGCGGTACATACCGTATGTTGAAGTAGAAGAAAAAGATGATTTGAATCAAGTCGTCGATACGGTGCTTGCAGGTCCTACTGCACTTTTCGTTGATGGCATCGACAAAGCGATACTGATTGATGCCCGCACCTATCCTGTCAGGGGTCCGCAAGAGCCGGATCTTGAACGGGTGGTAAGGGGATCAAGGGATGGCTATGTTGAAACCTTGGTGTTTAATACGGCCTTGACCAGAAGACGGATACGGGACAGGACTCTCAGGATGGAATATTTGCAGATCGGAAGACGGTCAAAAACGGATGTGGTGGTTTGCTATTTGGAGGATATTGCAGATCCGGAGCTTGTGGAAAAAATAAAAAATTCCTTATCAAAAATTGATACAGATGGATTGCCAATGGCAGAAAAGACGATCGAAGAGTTCGTTTCCGGCAGGCATTGGAACCCATATCCAATGGTCCGATACACAGAAAGGCCGGATACGGCTGCAGCCCATTTGTATGAAGGACATGTGTGCATCATCGTGGATGGGTCCCCCAGTGTTTTGATCACGCCTACGACTTATTGGCATCACCTTCAACATATAGAAGAATACCGCAATAAACCACTAGTCGGTGCCTACCTTAGGCTAGTCAGATTTCTGGCAGTATGGGCCTCAATTTTCCTTCTTCCTTTATGGTATTTATTCACTATCCAGCCAGAGCTATTGCCCATTGAATTCTTCTCTATCGGCCCGGATGGCTCCGGACCAGTCCCATTGCTGCTTCAACTTATCCTGATTGAATTAGGAATTGATATACTTAGGATGGCGGCCATACATACGCCGACTTCCCTTGGTACCGCATTGGGGCTTGTGGCAGCATTGATGATCGGACAGGTGGCCGTTGAAGTGGGGATTTTCATCAATGATGTAATTCTTTATATGGCAGTAGCGGCAATCGGCACCTTTGCAACGCCAAGTTATGAATTGAGTCTTGCGAATCGCCTGGTGAGGATCTATTTGCTGGTATGCACCGCTTTATTTGGCATGAAAGGGTTCGTCATTGCCACATTCCTTTGGATCATTATGCTGACGAGACTGAAATCATTCGGCGTCCCCTATATGTGGCCGTTCATTCCATTTAATATGAGGGCGTTCAGGGATGTTTTGCTTCGGTCTCCTATTCCATTAAAAAATCGGAGGCCGCGCTTCCTCCATCCGAAAGATCCGGATCGATAATCTAACATTTGGCAGCTCCCGCAAGCAGGGGAGCTGTTTTTCATTCTTATGGAAAGGAAATCAACAGCGGTGTTTGTTCTATTTATAAAAGGCAGCGCTTTCGTTTTTGCTGAAAATAATTTATACTTTTCTATAGAACAGATATGGAGGCAAAGCATTTAAATTGAAATCATATTATGATCTGCAGCAGTTTTTAAAAAGATTCGGAATCATCATTTATATGGGTGACCGCCTCGTAGACCTGGAACTGATGGAAGAAGAATTTAAAGAACTTTATCAAGGGAAATTGATTGATGTCAAAGAGTTTCAGAATGCATTGATCGTCATCAGGCAGGAAGCCTTGAAAGAAAAACAACTAAAAAAACAGAAATAGTGGTGAGTGAAATGATGGAAAAATGGCTAGTAGGAGTGGACCTTGGTGGAACCACTACAAAGTTTGCTTTCTTGAATACATACGGGGAGATCCTTCATAAATGGGAAATCCCGACAGATACGAATAATAAAGGCAAAAATATCATTATCAATATTGCCAAATCGATCGATGAGAAATTAGAAGAGCTTGACCAGCCTAAAGAAAAATTGGCGGGTGTCGGAATGGGTGCCCCAGGGCCTGTCGATATGTCAAAGGGCATCATCTATGAAGCCGTTAACTTAGGATGGGAGAGCAACTATCCTCTAAAGGATCTGCTTGAAGTCGAAACTAACCTTCCTGCCATCATTGATAATGATGCAAACTGTGCAGCACTTGGTGAAATGTGGAAAGGGGCAGGCAACGGATCAAAGGATACGATCTGCGTGACTCTTGGCACCGGTGTGGGCGGCGGCATCATCGCCAATGGCCAAATTGTACATGGAGTGAAAGGCGCAGGCGGAGAGATCGGACACATTACGGTTGTACCTGAAAATGGAGCTCCGTGCAATTGCGGGAAAACCGGTTGTCTAGAAACCGTTGCATCTGCAACAGGTGTCGTCCGACTTGCAAAAGAAGCCATGAATTCCACCGATCTTCCTTCGGTTCTCAGAGAAAAAATTTCATCTTCTGAAAATATAACTTCAAAAGATATATTCGATGCTGCGAAAGACAATGATGAGCTCGCTTTAAAAGTAGTGGATCAGCTTGGATTTTATCTTGGGCTTGCATTGGCAAACCTGGGCAATGCGATGAATCCTGAGAATATCGTCATTGGTGGAGGGGTATCCAAAGCAGGGGATATCCTATTGGATCACGTAAAAGGATACTTCAAAAAATTTGCCTTCCCGACTGTTGCCGCTTCAACATCATTGGCCATCGCTTCTTTAGGAAATGATGCGGGCGTCATCGGGGCTGCTTGGCTTGTCAAAACTTTAAAATGATTTATACTGCGAAAACCGGCATAACGCCGGTTTTTTATTTTTCTTTTTGACAATTTTTGATAATGTAAAAATGGTCATTCTTGCTAAAACTAATCACACTAGCTGTGAAATTAGTTATTAGCAAGGGAGAGTCACGATGAATAAGAAGAATAGTCCGATGCCATTTGTCATCATTGGTGCAGTATTAATGTGGATAAAAACTTATATTGCCTATAAAACGAGTTTCAATATGAAAATAGATGATCCTTTGCAGGAATTCATTTTGTTGATCAATCCCCTCTCATTTTTATTGATCATCTTCAGTTTGGCGTTATTTATGGAAAAAGAGAAAAACCAGAAAATCTATATCATTGGAATGAGCGGTATTTTAACGTTCATTTTATATGCCAACATAGGCTTTTATCGGTTTTTTAATGATTTTTTGACCCTTCCTGTATTATTTCAAACGAATAACTTCGGGGAATTAGGAAGCAGTATGGGTGAACTGCTTCATTGGACAGATATTGCCTATTTTATGGATGTAGTAATTCTTTGTGCGATTCTCAACTTAAAACCAAATTGGCTCAAATTCAATTTTGTCAGCAAAGTAAAACGGAAAGGCTATTATTTATTCGCGGGAATATTGGCCCTGGTTAATTTAAGTCTTGCTGAAATTGAGCGGCCGCAGTTGTTGACAAGATCATTTGACAGGGAAATGCTTGTAAAAAATATTGGCACGTATAATTATCACCTCTATGACCTGTTTCTCCAATCGAAGTCGTCTGCACAGCGAGCAATGGCAGATGGAAGCAAACTCGCTGATATCCAGAATTATGTGATGGCCAATAAGACAGAGCCTGATCCCGAATTATTCGGCATTGCCAAAGGACGCAACTTGATCATCGTCTCAATGGAATCCATGCAGGGATTTGTCATCCATTCAAAAATAAATGGAAAAGAAGTTACACCGTTTCTAAACAGCCTTATTAAGGACAGCTATTATTTTGATCATTTTTATCATCAGACAGGACAAGGGAAGACTTCGGATGCGGAGTTTTTAATTGAGAATTCTTTATTTCCATTAGGAAGAGGGGCGGTTTTCTTTACCCACTCCGGAAATCAATACGAATCACTGGCCAAAAGGCTTGGACAGAACGGCTATTATACAGCAGCAATGCATGCAAATAATAAAAGCTTCTGGAATAGGGACCTGATGTATAAGTCTTTAGACTACAACCGCTATTACTCCAGTGTGGATTATAAAATCAGGGACGGAGAAACCGTCGGATGGGGTATGAAGGATATCCCGTTTTTTGCACAGAGTACAGAAATGATGCAGAAAATGCCCCAGCCATTTTATACAAAATTGATCACCCTTACGAATCATCATCCATTCAAGCTGGATCCTGAGGACCGGTACATCGATGAATTTACTTCAAATGATGGAACGGTAAATCGCTACTTTACAACGGTGCGCTACACTGACGAAGCATTGAAGCAATTCTTTGCCTATTTGAAGGAAAAAGGTCTTTATGAGAATTCGATTATCCTTTTATACGGCGATCACTATGGAATTTCTGAAAATCACAATGCAGCCATGGCACAATTTTTAGGGGAGGAAATCACGCCGTTTAAGACCATTCAACTTCAAAGAGTCCCACTCTTCCTCATTATTCCTGGCGTGACGGATATGGGGAGGGGGAAAATCATATCCAAAGTAAGCGGTCAAATCGATATCAGGCCAACTCTTCTGCATCTCCTGGGACTTCCGGAAAAAAATGATATGGAATTCGGGACTGATATATTTTCAAAAGAACATGAGGACTTCGTCGTTCTAAGGAATGGAAGCTTTATTACAGACAAGCTGATATATGCCAATTCACATTGCTACGAAAAAAATACGGAGCTGCAGGTGGATCCAGTTCTCTGTGATCCATATAAAGAATCTGCCAAGACTCAGTTGGATTATTCAGATCAAATTATATACGGCGACTTGCTCCGCTTTTATCATTCATCAAATTAATAAAAGTAGACAGGAGGGAATTCAACCCTCCCTTTTTTCGTTTTGTCCAGTCATGTTCCCGATTGCCTCACATAGGTTATTAGGAGAAATTATGAAGGAGGATGTGTATGGAAATCAGGGCAAAAGAAGGGTCGTCCTTAAGGTACTACAGCCAGTTTTACAATCTTCCTCACATATTATTGCAGCATTCAAACCCCGGTCAAATGGCATCCATATTTAAAAAGGATGATTACGTCAGGATTCCTGGCTACACTGACGCCATAGATGGAAGCAATTTTGACCCAATCAGAATAGAAGAACCTATAATTAATCCAAAAATCCGATATGATTTTTCAGCACTGAAAAAAGATATTGAAATACTTCTTAAAGCCTATCCTTTCATGGAGAAAAGGATCATTGGAAAATCAGTATTGAAAAAGCCCATCATTGAGTTAAGGATTGGGCACGGACCAAAAAAAATTCACTGGAATGGATCATTTCATGGGAACGAATGGATTACTACATGTGCCATCATGAAGTTCCTTAATGAATATCTAGCTGCATTGACCACAGGAAGAACCCTCAATAAAGTGAATCCGTTGCAAATATATGAAAGCACAACCCTTTCCATAGTCCCAATGGTCAACCCTGATGGTGTGGACCTTGTATTGAACGGGCCGCCTCCCGAGCAATTTGAATTGCTCCATGAGTTGAATAGCAAAAGCGGGGACTTCACGGGTTGGAAGGCTAATATCCGAGGAGTTGATCTGAATAAACAGTTTCCCGCGAAGTGGAAAGAACAGAAACAAAAAGGGGTATCAGCTCCTTCTCCAAGGGATTACGGCGGGAGGGAACCATTATGTGAACCAGAATCCTCTTCAATGGCCAGGCTTGCTGAAGATTCTCGATTTGATCTGCTGCTCGCCTTCCATACACAAGGAAAGGAATTTTATTGGGGGTATGAAGGGATGGAGCCTCCAGAATCAGAGTTAATTGCGGAAGCATTTGCAAAAGCAAGCGGATATCAATCCGTAAAGGACATCGATAGTTTTGCTGGATTTAAAGACTGGTATATCAAGAAGTTCCGCAAACCAGGCTTTACCATTGAATTAGGAAAGGGAATCAATCCATTGCCCCTTTCACAGTTTGAAGAAATTTATCGTGATGTGTTCGGCATCTTTTTGACCAGCCTGATAGTGCTTTAAGCCTATTTAGGCATTTTTTATTTCGGAAACATGACAAAGGGTCTATAATTTGAAATAATTGAAACATTTTACACTAAAAAACGTACTAATTTATGGGGAAGCAATGAAGGGGGGCCGGAGATATGAAGAAAAGTGGGATTGAACGAATTGTAAAAGAATATTGGAATACTTTTTTTCTCTCACTGATAATGATCATTTCTTTGGTTTCCCTTATCAGCGGCTGTGAAGATCAGCCTAGTCAAAAACCGAAAACGCCGCTCCCAGACCAAAAGGCTGTTTCTCCATCTACCCCGAATCAACATGCCTCACCTCCTGAACAAGAAATCAAGAACAAGAAACCTGTAATGCTGCAAATAAATGAAGCGCAATTTCAAAGATTTGTGGGATGGCTTGATAATCGCAAGCTTCTTTATCTTTCACAGCATGGCGATCAATCCCAGCTCTTTCTTTATGATTTATTCAAAGGAACAAGTACTTTATTATATTCTGATGCAGCGCCTATTGTTGATGTTCTGACATCACCTGATAATAAAATGATTATGGTTCACACCGCGCCGTTCACTTATCAGGCAAAACTGGTATTTTTGGATTTACAAGGGGAGCATCTATATTCTGTCGATATTGATTCTTTTGAATTAGGCTATGACTGGAACAATTGGGATAGTGAGAAGCTTACTGTTACAGCTTTTGACGAAGAGTGGAATTTCCAGGTCTACATATTGGATTGGAAACAAAAGAAACTTCAGCCGATTGATTCAGGCCAACCGCTATTAAAATGGTTCGGCAAGGACATACTATTGGCACAGGATTGGCAGAAAGATGAACAATCACTTGACGCCCCTATCATTAAATATTCATTGCAAACCCTGCCGCAGGCAACGTTGGAAAAGGAAAATGTCTTTCAGTTCAATGTCTTAGGCCATTCATTAATGACGATATCTGAAATAAAGAAAGATGAAGCATTATACGAATTTACGGATGCGGAAGGAAATGTCCTGTTCTCTTTTTCCGTTCCCAGCATCACTCAATATTCAGATTGGCTTGTGCCATATTATGATTTTAATGAAGAGACAGAAGATTTCCTATCCTTTGTCCCTCATGAAAGCGGTGCGATTGATGAGTATGCGGGCGGATATAAACTCGTGGACTATAACCTCCAAAAAAAGTCTTCTGACGTATTATTTGACCAATTGGATAATGAACCTTTAAAATGTTCACCAGATGGCGCGATGTGTTTATACGGCTATCAATTGGAAAAATTAATCAACGTAAAAACAAAAGAAATAACGGAGCTCCTTGAGCCGGAAAGGAAGTAATCATCATGGCTATTGCCGACGTAACCGTCATTCCAATCGGAACGGAAACTCCCAGTATCAGCGAATATGTAGCCGATCTGCAAAATATTTTAAAACGGTATGAAGAAGAAGGGAAAATCAGATTTCAGCTTACACCTATGAATACATTGATAGAAGGTGAGCTGCCAGTCCTTTTCGAAGTCATCCAAAAAATTCATGAAGCTCCCTTTAACAAAGGCTTGAAACGGGTCGCTACAAATATCCGTATAGATGACCGAAGGGATAAAAAGAGAAGAATGGAAGATAAAGTAGAAAGCGTAAAAAGCAAAATGTGATTCAGAACAAAAAAATCGCCCATAAAAGGGCGATTTTTTTGATTAATGCGTCATTGCAGGGAATCCATTGTTAAGGATGGTCATGATAGAGAACCAGCCGAATACTCCCAATGCACCTAAACCAAAAATGATTCCAAGGATATTCTTAGTTCTAAAAGCGTTTACACTTGCGAAAATAGCAAGAAGGGCTACCAAAGCAAAAATGATGACAAGACCCATTATATAAACTCCTTTCTGAATTAGTATCAGCACAAATATGTAAGATTATTGCATTACTTCATATTTTATATTTTTTTTCCTGGTTTGTCGAGATATATTACCGGTTAAAATTGACACTTCTTGCAGCGGATTAGAAAATAGATGTGAGATTAAAGACTGCGTAGCTTGCTGCCACTATTATTTTGCTCGACTTTATGAAAAGGGATACATCAATAGTTTGTTTTTATCAACGGAATCTTTTTTGATAAAATGAAAATGGAGGTGTTTATATTGAAATGGAGTAGACTACCATTGGGCCCGATACAGACAAATTGCTACATATTGGCCGATGATGATAAGAAATGCCTGATTTTTGATCCCGGTGATGAAGGTGAAGTATTGATAAGCTGGCTTCGAAAAAGAGGGCTTGAACCAGAAGCCATTCTTTTGACGCATGCCCATTTTGACCATATCGGGGCTGTTGATGTAATCAGGGAACATTATAAAATACCTGTGTATGTCCACGAAAAAGAAGCGAAATGGCTGATGGATCCAGCACTGAACGGATCACAGTTCTTTAATTTGATCGATCCTGTGAGGGTAAAGCCTGCTGATCAGTTCATTGCAAAAGAAGGAGAGCTGTCGATTGGCAAGTTTTCTTTGGAAGTTCTGGAAACCCCGGGCCATTCGCCTGGAAGCGTCTCCTATTATTTAAGGGAGGACGGCATAATTTTTTCAGGAGATGTGCTTTTCCAGCAAAGTATTGGAAGAACGGACCTTCCTGGTGGCGATCAGAAGATTCTGCTTAAGACCATCCATGATAAGCTTCTGGTACTCCCGGAGAATACCCTGGTTCTTTCTGGACATGGACCCGAAACATTGATTGAGGATGAGATGGATTCAAATCCTTTTTTAAATGGCTTTTAAAAAGAATATCTCTCTGGGACAAGTCATAAAATGACTACAACTGGCGTGCAATGAAATTCTGCTTGGCATGAATGAATTGAACGCCAGTTTTTTTATTCTAACAGGCGGGAGTGTCTAGAATGAAAAAGAAATTGAAAGAAATTTTTACAGATAAAAAAATGCTGTCTGTCGCTGATTTCATGGAGTACGCCTTGTATCATCCAGTGAATGGCTACTATATGAATCAGCATAAAAAGATTGGGAGAAGCGGAGACTTTTTGACAAGCCCAAAAGTTTCGCCCGTTTTTGCTAAACTGATTGCGAGGTATTGCCTTGATCATTGGAAAAATGGAGAGGCAGAATTAAGATTCATGGAAATTGCTTGCGGTGATGGAGCATTTGCCAGTCAATTTTTATACTTCCTTCGTGAAATGGATGAGGAAATCAGCAGAAATTTAAAATATATAGGCATTGAAAAAAGCCATTTTCACCAAAAACTGTTCCGAGAAACGGTAGAATTTCATTCAATCGAGTTGTATCCAAGCATTGCAGATATCCCTTCCTTTAAGGGGATCATCTTCTCAAATGAATGGCTCGATGCCTTTCCTGTCCGAATAATAGAAAATTGCGGGGAAGAAATGCAGGAAATCATGCTAAGGCTTGATGGGGATGAAATAAAAGAAGTCAAAATAAATCGAGTGGATGAGCCCATTACTGAATATCTACAGGAATACTCTTTGGAACCGCAGCAAGGAGAAAGGATCGAAGTCTCTATTGCAATGGAGAGGGAATTCAAAGATCTGATGAGGAAATTAGAAAAAGGCATTTTACTTACCATTGACTATGGAGATTTAGATGGGAATTGCGGAAAAAGAGGCAGTCTAAGAGGATTCAAGTCACATCACTTGGTAGACGACTATTATAAATACCCGGGGGAAATGGATATTACATACAATGTGCCATTTCACGTGTTGAGGAAGATAGGGTTAAATGCAGGAGCTAAGGAGTTGCTATTTCAGAGACAGGATGAATTTTTAATGGAGCAGGGGGTCTATGGGGAGTTGAAAAGTTGTACAAGCCCGGATCCATTCAGTGCTGAAAAGAAGTGGAATCGAAAGATCATGCAGCTTATGGAAGGCAGCGGGATGTCCCGGATGTTTCATGTTCTTGCACAACAGAAATGAGTAATATTTAGCAAAATAAAAACGGCCTTCCAGAAAGGAGAGCCGCTTTTTGCGTTATTTTTAGTGGCCGCCGCCTGGAGTCATCATAAAGGTTGTCCAGTATGTAAACCCCGCAAAGAAAACAGTTAAGTATGCACCAAAAATATAAATATACATGCGTTCGGATAATTTCAAATAGCCAAGTAAAATAAAGAATCCTGTTTGACCTAAGAAGATAAGAGCGGTTTTATCCATATCTCCAAGGTAAAAGAAGACTGTGAAAATTCCAGTCCAGAAACCTAACACTCTGTACATGCGATCCATTTATGTATCCCTCCTTTTTACCCTCTATCCATCAATTCAATATTATAAATGAAAAATGAATAATTTGTAAATATTTCATCATTAATAGTTTGTGACATTTAAGTGAGAAAAAAACATGAAAAATGAATTTTTCTTTCATTTCAGCATTCATTTAAGCGGTTTCATCTGAGGGTTAATCTTATTATACATTGGTATTTCAGGAAAAGTAAGGATAAATATGTGGTGACAAAAAAATACAAAATTAAATATCTGTACAAAAGTTATACAAATGGTATACAATAGGTTTAAGTTAAAGGATTTAAACAGAAGGGAGAAAATCGATAATGGATGAACTCGTATTTTTTACCTATCCAAGCTGTACTTCTTGCCGAAAGGCCAAAAAATGGCTGAAGGCAAATTCGATTCCATTCACAGAGCGCCATATTTTTAGAGAGCCCCCGACAGAGGAAGAATTGAAACAGCTCCTCATGATGACAACGGAAGGGCTTGATGAGCTTCTCGCAACGAGAAGCCAATCTTACAAGGATCTCGATGTGGATGTTGATGATTTACACCTCTCAGAAATTCTGCAGTTGCTTACAAATGACCCCAAGCTTTTAAGAAGGCCGATCCTGACAGATGGGAAGAAATTGATCGTTGGCTATCAGCCGGAAGGATTGAAAAGCCTCTCTACCAAGAAGAAACTACTCCAAAAGACAAGTTGAAAAAAGTGGAAGCTGCCAAGTGGCTGCTTCCGCTTTTGTGCGCTTGGCAGCGCATCGGACTAATGGGTGAAAGTCCCTGACACACCGCAGTGGCGGAAGTGTCTAGCTGACAGGTAGTGCATTGTCTG